>CAZGSG010000157.1:0-13054 GCA_964528095.1 uncultured Terrimonas sp. | reverse complement strand
GTTTCATCTCACAATAAAGCATATGCAAATAGCTCAGGTCTGCCTTATCTCATTTGCTCCTTAGCTCTGCGTGAAATCCCTCACCTATGTTTTAAGCTTACGGAGAGATTTATGCAATCCCATTTGGTGAGGTTTAGTTCCATAGTAGAGATTGAAGAATTGCCCTTTTTGTTTCTGCATCACTAACACAGCAATAGCTTTCACACAGAGCTAACAGAGATAATGAGCTAAGGAATAGCCTGGCTATTTATACATTTATTATCGGTTGAAATAAAGAGTTAACAGAGCGTTTTCACTGACGTGAAAACAGCACCCTGACCAACGATTGTTTTTTCACACCAGTGAAAAATCTCCTTAGCTCGTTTCATCTCACAATAAAGCATATGCAAATAGCTCAGGTCTGCCTTATCTCATTTGCTCCTTAGCTCTGCGTGAAATCCCTCACCTATGTTTTAAGCTTACGGAGAGATTTATGCAATCCCATTTGGTGAGGTTTAGTTCCATAGTAGAGATTGAAGAATTGCCCTTTTTGTTTCTGCATCACTAACACAGCAATAGCTTTCACACAGAGATAATGAGCTAAGGAATAGCCTGGCTATTTATACATTTATTATCGGTTTGAAATAATGACTTAACAGAGCGTTTTTACTGATGTGAAAGCAGCACCCTGATCAACGATTGCTTTTTCACGCGGTGAAAAATCTCCTTATTTTGAATAACAAAATTGAGTATTGATCAGGAATAGAATAATAATCGAAATAACGGAATGACCACCTGTGCTTCCGTGTAAACGCAAACCTACCTGATCAATGTGACCACTCCCTTCTGAAAATAAGGAGCCCCGGTAAAATCAATGGCTTTCACCATCCATACATACGTATTGTTGGCTTGTTGCTGACCGTTGATCGTTCCATTCCATCCCCTGTCGTTGTTGGTGGTAGAAAATATCAGTTGTCCCCAGCGATTATAGATGTTGAAATACTCTATGTGCTGCATGCCCACGGCTGTTACCCGCAGCACATCATTTTTGCCATCATTATTAGGAGTAAAACCAGTAGGCACAAATACGGTTGGGTTTGTGGCAAAGACCTTCACCTTTACATAAGCAGAATCAGAACAACCGCTTTCATTAGTGATCTTTAATTTATAACGAAAGTTGTCTGAAGGTGCTGTGAAGCGGGCAACAGGATTGGGAATATCGGTCGCGGACAAATAAGTAGCAGGCGACCATTGGTATTTATAGCTTTCCGATGCATTCAACTGAAGGGGTTGACCAAGCACAGCCACGGTATCCCTGCCGGCATAAGCATTCAGGTCCGCCAGCACTTTTACAAATACGGTATCTCTTCCTGGCTTGGGGCATCCCTTTGTATCAAAGGCTGTAAACACATAGTTAGTGGACCTGGGAGGAAATGCAATGGGATTTAGAGAAGCACCCCCGGTCAGTGACTGCAGGGGCGACCACTGCCAGCTGCTTCCATCTGTTGTTGCATGCAGGTCTGCCCTGGTATCATAGCAGATAACAGTATCTGCACCTGCGTTCGCAAGGGGATAAGGAACCGTTGTCACCTGTACCTGCGAATTGGCGGAGCAACCACCGATCACCGCATTTACCCTGTACAGTGTATTGACTGCTGTGATCGCAAACGGATCTTTTACGAGGGGATTGATGAGCTGAGAAGCTGGTGTCCACGTATAATGTAATCCGTCAGAGTTAATCCGCAGCCGGATGGTATCGCTACTGCATATTGTTGTATCGTTCATGGCCCGGATCGTGACATGATCCACCACACGAACCAGCACAGAGTCATTGTTGGTACACCCTCCAGCATCCATGTTTACATAATAGGTGGTAGTGATAACAGGAGAAACAATCGGGGAGGATGAATTGGGATTGATCATATTCTGGGAAGGCGACCAGGTGAAATTACCAGCGCCTGTTGCCAGTAGTGGTAGTACATCGTTTACGCAGATCAATGTATCATGAAACGCCAGTCCAATGGGCGGTTTATTGATGATAGGTACCGCTTTCGTTATTGTGTCACGACACCCATCGGGTGTACCTACTATCAGCCGCACATTCCGGGTACCTTCCGTTAAATAGGTATAGTTGGTATTTTGCAGGGAGGAGGTTGTGGTGATGATGCTTTCTCCAAAATCCCATTGCCAGGAATTAATGGTGCCCGATGTATTTGTAGACCGGTCAGTAAACAGCGTTGGTCTATTGATGCAGATATTACTAAATTCAAAATCAGGTGTCAATCCGGGGAAGACAAATACGTTGACCGTAGTACTGTCAGTACATTCCTGTCCCTGGTTGAGTATCAGTTTTACTTTATATACCCCGTTCACGGGGAATGTGTAGACAAGGTTATTGCCCCTGAAGCTATGAATGACCGTGCCTGCAGGATCATAAATGATCCAGTCGTTGGAAATGATCAGGGGGCTTGTAGACATATTGAACAGGCTGGCCGTCCTGGTAGTACCACATAGCATATAATCCTTCAGGGATGCAGCGGCAACATTGCAGTCGGCAACATTTATCTGCAGGTCTTTTCTTTGCGTAGCAATCACTACACCATTCCTTATTTCATCAACACTGACTGTTACAACAAAAATTCCGCTTTCAGGGCCAGTTCCTGTGATCAGTCCTGTTGCAGGATCGATGGTCACATTTACTCCAAGAGGCATGGTCGGACTGTAAAAGGAAGTGTAGGGCAGTTCAGGAAATGGAGGAGTGCCGTACGTAGAATTGGAAGTAGCGGTAGTGGCATAACCGCTGGAGAAATAATAATGCAATTCATCGTTATCAGGATCTACCGCGTTAAAGCTATAGGAAAATGAGTTATCTGTACAGATCACGACGAGATCGGAGCCCACGAAGTTTGCGCTGTTATTTGCAGGAGCATTGGCGACAGAAGCGTTGCCTGGTATTTCACAGGTATAGGTTGCGCCTACCTGGCTATTGCCGATATTGGTAATGCCCCTGATCCGGTAGTTCACTTCAGAGGCAAGTACATAACCCAATTCTGACTCCGGTAATAAAACTTCAAACGTATAATACGCGACCACATAGCAGACAGTGGGCGGATTGGTAATACAGGGATTGTCGTTGGCCAAACTGATAGTTTCTTCGCGGGTTTTGGATGGCCGTATATCTCTTATCACAAAATTGACATCCCTGCTAAATACAGTAATGATGGCCGGGTCAGGAAATTGCCTTCCCGAACCGCAACGCATAAATAATTTCAGGGTAACTGTATAGCTATGTAGATTCCCGGAAGTGCCATTGTAGGTATAGAACATTTCACCGCCTGTAATGTGTTCAGCGCGGGAAGTAAGAAAATTAACTATAAACAATATCAGGAAAAAACTTTTTTTCATAACCCTTGCAGATAGTTTGGCAGCGAGGTGACCGGCAAACTGGCAACGCATGAAATTTACGAAATTTCAGTGATTGTAGGGGATTGCTAAACGGGAGTTTGAGTTATTTTCAAGAAAAAGACCTGTATGGCCAGGCTTCCATACAAATAATTATTATTACATATTTGATGCCTTGACA
Source organism: uncultured Terrimonas sp. (assembly GCA_964528095.1). Lineage (GTDB taxonomy): Bacteria > Bacteroidota > Bacteroidia > Chitinophagales > Chitinophagaceae > CAZGSG01. The sequence continues at coordinate 9,492 of CAZGSG010000157.1, read as the reverse complement.
CCGGTTATACACGCGCACTTAACTTATTTCTTTTTTCGCAGCATTTGCGAATCAAGAAAGTAGATGATCTTGATGGAAAAATTGCTTAGCTGGGGTGTATCAAATGTGTTACGAAGATTCTGATAATATTTGGCTCTTACAAGCTGGTTATATAATTCGGAAGCGGTCTTCCAGGTAACATTAATAAAACTGCCCGGTGCGAATTGCCAGGAGTAATTCATGTCGATATTAAAAAGATTGACATTGATATCGGGGTTTTGTGTAACCGAGGTGCGTTCTTGTACATTGCCATCATCTTTTAAATCAAAGAAGCGGGTATAATATACTTTGCTCCAGTAATGGCGAAGCCGGAATGTAATGCCCATTTTATTAGTGAAATTATATTTGACATTAAATATATTCTCAGCAGTGCGACGATTTCTTAACCCAAAAACAGCACTGTCCCCGGCTGCCGTCAGCGTTGCGAAACCAAAGGAGTTGTTATAGAATTCCAGGGAAGAAGAAAGTCCGATACTTAGTCTGTCGCTAAACCGGTAATTATTTGAAATGTAAAGATCAGTACCATGCAGGCTATATTTTCCGGATATTGTTTCTGATAACCTGATAGAAGCACTATATCTTTTCGCACTATTCGTATTAACGCCGAATCCCCTCATCCATAAAGAGGGTAGTTTGACCATTTTGCCACTGATGCGCGGCTCATAAAAATCCTGGCTTGCTGCAGTATATTCCGACTGGATATTTGTTGTCCATAAGTTTTTTAACTGGCTGCTCAGGTATAGTTCGAATCTCGCATACTGGTATTTGCGTGGGGTGGCCATTTCAGAATAATCACCGTTAAGATTGAGATAGATATTATTGTAAAAATGAGCAGGTTTGATCCATTTATAACCCAGGTAAAATCCATGCAACAGGTAATTATTATTAGTGAAATAACCCATGTCACGCTGGTCATATTTTTTATCCGCATAAAAACGATGAAGATCAAAATTAAAACGGCCTTTGAACTTTCCAATATTCATGCGATAATACCAGCCGGTACTGCTACTACCCGGTTTTTCATATCCTGTGAGGCGGCTTTGAGTCAGTTGCCCCCATATATTCCAATCTACATTTTTATCATAAATATCCCACAACAGCGCAGTTACATTCGCATCATAGTCGGCGCCGCTTCGCCATACATTTGTATTAACCAATGTTACGCTTGAATTGTATTTCAGGGCCTGGTCCAATACCAGTACATTATAATTCGTTAACGGATTTGTTTCAGCCTTGTATTGTTCGCCATTGTTTTTTTGAATAATAGCATGTTGTGGTTGTGTGAGCGCATTGAAGATCCCAATACCTAATTTTTTTGAAGTCCGTCCGCTTACTTTGGTCGCATTAATTAATTTGGTGTCTGATGGGTTTTTTATAAGAAGATCGTTTGCAGAAAGGCCATTTCTTATATCTCCATAATGGATGGGTTGGCCGCCAATGCGACGACTATAAAAGAGGTTTCCCTTATTAAAGAGTTCGGTTCCCTCATTAAAGAAGCTCCTGTTTTCATTGAACCTGACTTCAAAAGGAGTGAGGTTCAATACCTGGTTATCGCTTTGTACCTGGCCAAAATCAGGTACCAGGGTCATATCCATTGTAAATCCATCGGTGATCCCATACTTCACATCCATGCCGCCGTTGACTGAAGTACGGGTGCCTCTTCCCGGATCATGCGTCATATAGGTCGAGAAATAAGGCGAGAAAGAAAGACGGAGCGGCGGCTGAATATTGCTAAGTTGGGTAAGCGAGCCTGCCTGGTTCATAAGCCCAAACTTTGTCGGATCGATAGGACTCCAGGAATATTGCTGACCTGTTTTACTTCTGCGGCGAAGGATATGAATATTCCAGTCCTGTACTTCTTTTTTACTGAACCGGATAGCGGAATAAGGTATTTTCATTTCAAAACTCCATCCCTTATCGGTGATCCTGGCTTCGCTTTGGTATACCGTATTCCAGCTATCATCTTCGTTATTTAACGAGTATTTGATATCAGCCTGTTCACCTAATGGAGTGATAAAAAAACCGAGGCCATTGATCCTGTCCTGGTAAGTATCGAATATTATACCGGCAAAATCATTGATGCCGATCATATCGCGTCCTGCCAGTTCTTTGGAAATGCTATCTCTGCTGAGTTCATGCAACATGCCTCCGAAATAGATAGCGACATCATCATATAAAAGGTAGAATTCGCTTTTGTTTTTCTCAGCCTCCGGTTTTCCAAAGCTGGGACGCATTTCAACAAGATTGCCCAGGAGCGACGCGTCCTTCCAGGCAGCATCGGAAAGATCGCCATCTATTTTTATGGGTAAATTAGTTCTTACAGCCTTCACCTGTCGCTGCACTTCCTGTCCCCAAACCAACTTTAAAAGCAGCACTGCAAGACAGGTTAATAATAGTTTTCGCATGTTAGTCGCTATTCGGCGCTTGTAAAGAAACGATGGAAGCGTTAGAATGATACTGCTGCTGTTGTTAATCCTGCCTGAATGTTTACTAGTGGCAGCTAATCTGTATGAGCGGAAAAAAATAATTTCGGTAAATCCTCGTGCGTGATAAATAACAGGCATGATATATTCTGTTTTCTTTCATAAAGTTGAACAGCTATTTATTTTCCTCACTATATTTTACGTATGCGGGACATATGACGTGATGAAATGCGGATAGCCCTTTCAACTGGCTATCGAAACGGGTATTTAATTCAGCATATTACCCGGGTCTGATTTTTGTATCCTTTCCTTCAAAATAAATAATATGAAAATAGCAGGGATCATTTTGATCATTATCGGCATCGTTATGCTTGTATTCAGACAGGTCAGTTTCACAAAAGAAGAAAAGGTTGTGGATCTTGGGCCGGTAGAAATAAATAAAAAAGAAAAAAAGAATATCGGCTGGCCCATGTACGCGGGAGCTATTGCGGTGGTGGCAGGAGTGGTATTGGTTGTTTCTGACCGGAAAAAATGATCAAGTGTATTTTGCCGGATAGATGATTCAAGGTTTTGTAAATCCAATAACTTTGAACATAGAAATATCATTTAGACACGGATGTATAAGAAACAGGAGAGTAGTCAGTTAAAAAAAGAATTCTGGACAAGTTTTGGTCAGTATATGGCACCTGTCGCGTCCGCTGAAGGCGAAAAGATCAATTGGATCAATTATAAGACAGGTATCAGGGAAATTTTTTTCAGGATGGATGCCGGTAAGGATTTTGCATCAATTAGCATAGAGCTTTCTCATGTGGATACAGAACAGCAAAAAAAGGTCTTTGATCTTCTTCGGCTCTTCAGCGAACAATTAGAGGATATTGTAGGAGAAAAATGGAACTGGCAATTATATAAAAAGGATGAACATGAAAAGATACATAGTGTAATATCCGCTACGATGCATGGGGTGAATATCTATGACCGAAATACCTGGCCCTCAATTATTTCTTTTCTGAAGCCCCGGATCATAGCCCTGGACCTGTTCTGGTACAATACAAAAGATTTTATAGAAAATCAGTGATCTGATACCGTCTTACCATTTTTATTACGGTGTTTATTATAGGTTGTTTCTGTTTCTTCGAAAGCGCCACCAGATCCATCACTATCCTGCTCATTCACCTGGCTTTTTTCCTCATTCGACATTTTTTCTCCATCCTTATGTTCTATGTCAGCGTTTTTTTTATCTTCTTTGGTCTTTGGATTGATATTATTTTTTTTGCTGGGCGAATGAGGAAAGTTCTTGAAATCCTGGTCAATATTCGGATCATTACTTTCTTTCACTTCCTTTCCGGTCTGGATCGGAGTGGTTTTTTTCCCGGTATTTGTTTTTCCTGCCATGTTTTTTCTGTAAACACCTTCAATAATGTGCCAGAAATAAGCAGGTGGATAACAGTCAATTTTCAAAGAAAAAGCGCCCGGACGGCCGCAATAGGGAAAAAAATTCCCGCATGTTTATTTAACAAGACATTTTTGAGTCTGCCGCTGCTAATTTGTACATTTATGCGTTAATGAACAATATGAAATATTTATTATTGCTATGCTCTTTTTTGCCGGTGCTGGTCATGGCCCAGGACTGTAAACTGCGTCATGACAAGGATCCGTATACAAAGGAAGCAAAGATCTCAACCGGTTTTATTTCTTTGCAGGGAGGCTCGCTTACCATAGATGCGGATAGTAAGGAGCTTGATTTTTTCTTTTCCATTAGCGGGACTGATAAATGTTTCAGTGAATCGTCTACCGTCGTTATCTTTTTCGAAGGTGTTAAAACCAAAGCCTCATTTCGGAATACCGGCGGCATGAACTGCGACGGTTATTTTCATTTTACATTCAGGAATGTAGCATCTACTCATAGCACACTGCAGAAATTAGGAACACTCAATGTAGACCATTTTATTTTTACAGGTAATGATAAAAAGGAAACAATTGTAAGCCTGTTGCCTGAGCAGAAAAAAATGCTTAAAGATCTTACCGCCTGCATGATACCAGAATCGAAGACCCTGATCAAATAAAAGTCAAAATTAAAAAGTAAAATTCAAAAATGAAACCCGAATAATTCGGAGGTTGTTTTTGAATTTTGCATTTTGATTTTTGAATTCAATTACACTGTGCTTCGTTGAGCAACCTGGCCGGCCGTACTCCTTTTTAAGTAATTGCTGGTTTAGTGTTTTCAGAAAAGTGAAATTATACTTATAACTCAATTTTAATTCTGCAGGACTTCCATATTAAAAAACAGCCTCCAAATGATTCGGAGGCTGTTTTTTAATTTTTAATTTTGACTTTTGAATTCAATTACCCAGTGCTTCGTTGAGCAGCTTAGCCAGTCGTACTCCACCTTTCAGTAATTGCTGGTCCAGTGTTTTCTGAAAGGTAAAATTATATTTATAGCTCAATTTTGATTCAGCGGGACTTCCGTCATAGATACTGTCTGACACAACATGTGAATCGTAGAACCATTCTTCCAGTGATGAGGACTGCCATATATTCACCTGTTCTTTGGAAGCGATATTGAGCAATCTTGCATATTCTGTATAACTATACTGTTGCGATTCTATAAAATCTGTATCCCAGAGGGAATGCAGGTTTGTTTTTTTGTCGAACCAGTACACCACGATTTTATTACCACCTTCGTCCTCGTCTCTTCCTACATGCAGTGGCTGATGCAGATCGCCTACCAGGTGTATGAGGAAGTATAATGCAAATCTTCTTTTTTCGATCGATAAGGACCTGTCTTTTAACTGGTTCATCATGGCAGTGATCTGTGTATACAGGTTTTCGCCGGGCAGTTTTTTCAATTCATCAATAAAAGCTTCTTTTTGCATATGCCCGGGAAGATCTACATAATGCCATTTGCTCGCATACCGGTAGCTGGTATCCGACTTGATGAAATCGGGCCAGTTAGCCCACCATGCGAGTGTTTGCGCGCCTATCAGTTTAGCCAGTTCTTTTTTTGCTTTTTTTGTCAGGTTTTGTTCTGCTATTTCTCCCACAATGCGGTGCCCCGTGAGGCCCCAGCTAAAGGAAGAGAAACTGAGACAAAGACCAGCGATCAAAAAGAAAGTTCTAAGTAATTTCGGGGAATAGACGCGGGGCATGTTGAAGTATTTAGGCAGCAAATTTCAAGGAAAACGAGCAATACAAAAAATCAAATAAGCCGGGATCAATATTCCTGGCAATAAGTTTATGTTATGAAAAGTTATTTTGGCTCATACAGGGTTTCGCGGGCAGTTGATCCTGCTGATGAAGTAACCGTATTGTTATTTTCTAACACCCTTCATATTGGGTTTATAAGTGATACAGGCAAGGGCCAAAAAATTACCTGGGCAATGAAGGTTATTGAGGCGGGATTCGATAATCAATTGCAGGCTACCGTAATTGGTAATAAAAACGAGCCTGGTACTAAACTGATCATAAACGGGAAAGAGGCGGAAGTGTATATCCGGCAAATGCAGGCAGAACAAAACAAACCCTGGCATAAAAAAGACCGGTTAAGACAATGGCTGCGAAATGTAGCCATATTGTTAATTATTATGGCGGTATTGGTAGGCAGCTACCTGCTGATCGTTCCCTGGTTGTCTGAAAAAATGGCGGGTACGGTCAGCATAAAAACTGAGCAGCGTTTTGGGGATGCCATGTACGGCGCGCTGGATCTTTCTTCCCGGGAGGATACCGCCGCCAGCGCAGTACTGAATGAGTTTTTTAAAGCAATGCGGGTAGAGACGGCTTACCCGATCAAAATTACCGTGGTGAACAGTTCAATAGTGAATGCATTCGCCCTTCCCGGCGGGCATATTGTCATATACACCGGTTTGCTGAAGGAGCTAAACGCGTACCCGCAACTGGCCGCGTTGTTAGCGCACGAATTTATTCATGTAAACAATAAACATGCTACAAGGGCTGTATTCAGGAAGCTGGGCGGAAAGATCTTTTTACGTCTCTTGTTTGGAGATATTGGCTCGACTGCCGGGGTCATTATCGACCAGGCAGATGAGTTAAAGTCATTAAAGTACTCTCGAAAACTGGAAACTGAGTCGGATAAAGAAGGGCTGGAACTATTAATGCAAAGAAGGATCGATCCCCAGGGATTTACAGCATTATTTACACATCTTAAAAGGCTGGCCGGCGGACCGGATCTACCCGATTTCTTAAACAGCCACCCGGATATTGACCAACGGATGAGTTATATTACCGAAACATCAAAAAATGCAACGGTTGAAGAAAATAGCCGGTTAAAAACTATTTTTGAGAAATTAAAATAAGAACGGATGATAATCACCACAACAAATATAATAGAAGGCAGACCGGTTCAGGAATACCTCGGTATTGTCAATGCGCAGAGTATTATCGGCGCTAATATCTTTAAAGATTTTCTGGGAGGCTTGCGGGATGTTTTCGGAGGTAGAAGCAAGACCTATGAAAAAGTGATCGAACAGGCAAAGGAAGATGCCCTTCGCGAACTTGCGGAAAAAGCGCAGGGGCTTGGAGCAAATGCCATTGTAGGCGTAGATCTTGATTTTGAAACGATCGGCGGCAGTGGCAGTATGCTGATGGTTATTGCTTCCGGAACCGCTGCCAGAATTTAACATGCGGATAAATAAGCGGCCTATCATACGATACGCAACAATATTGTTTATAGTACTATTTAGTAAAGCGATCGATGGCTTCGCTCAAAATTATCATGCATTAAATGGTTCCTCCTATGCAGGTAGCCTCGGAGTGCATAATAATCCCGCTTCTATCGTTAATACCCCGTATAAATGGGATCTTGCCCTGTTTGGCGCACAGTTGAAAAGTAGTACCAATATAGTAACAATCTATGACTACTCCTTGCTGTCCAACCCACAGAAGTCTGTATATAAATTGAATGAGGGGTCATATGAGCGGTATGGAAAATTATCTTTTAATTTCAATCTGCTTAATGCACGGATCGCATTAGGCAGGAGGCAGGCCATTGCTTTTGGCGCTAATGTGAAAAGTTATACAAACGTCACCACTTCTCCCTTTAATTATATTGATACAATGAAGGTTAGTGGAGATTTCTTCCGGATCAACCAACCCAATACCGAGTTATCGGCCCGTATCAGGAGCAGCAGCTGGATGGAGTTGTATGGTACGTATGGCAGGACCATACTGGACAATGAAACAAGAAGACTGAATGCCGGCGCAACTATTAAGTTGAACAGAGGATTGTCTGGCGCAAGCGCAGAGCTCCGTAATGCAAGTTTTACAGTTACCGGAACAAACCAGTATTCTATTAACAGTATCGTGCTGCAATACCTGTATTCTGCCAACTATGATAAGATAAGCAAGAATAAAAGCAGCTCCAGTAATTTTGGAGATTTTGTCCGCTACACCAATGGCGGTATTTCCCTGGATGCGGGAGTTGAATATCTTATAAGAGACCCGGGAGTACCAGACTTTAATACCGAAGATGATTATTATGATTATACCTGGAAATTGGGCGCATCGATTTTAGATGCAGGGTTTACTAATTATAAAACAAGTTTGCAGGTCAGGCAATTGAATGGGATAAAAGCGGGTGTTACAAATACTTCACTCGACAATACATTTGATTCCACCGTCACTTCATTGCCGATTTTCAATGATAGTCTTGAAACAATTGCCAGTAGCCTGGCGGTGCCTTATGGTACTTTCAACATCATCAACCCAATGCGGTTGGTATTGAATGCAGACCGGTATATACAGGGACATTTTTTTATAAACGCGGAGCTCACTATCAATATGGCTGGGATCTTTAAAAAATATTTAGCCGTAGAGGAGATGAACCTGCTTGTCGTTACGCCAAGATGGGAAACAAGACGCTGGGGAGTATATCTTCCTATGCAGTATACAACTACCAACAAATTTTGGATTGGGGGCGCGTTCAAGGCAGGTCCGTTGGTATTTGGGGTACATAATTGGGCTAATATTTTTTCCAGTTCAAAGATTCATCAGGGAGGAGGATATATCACACTGCAGATACGGGCGCCACAAAACGCTTCGGTTAAATATGATAAGCGTCTCAATTGTCCTACATTCTAAGAAAAAGAAGATAAATGCCCGAATTTACCCTTATTGTCAGATAAGCTTATTTGATAACCTGTCTTCGCACATAACTTAAAAATTAGGTGATAACTGTATTTCAGGCAGCTATTTAACGGTATTTACCATTAGCGTTGCCATAAGCCCTTAGTCTGTCTAAGGGTATTATGTGATACTGTAGAGCATCACTTACAAAAAACTACACATACGGCTATTTCCAGTCTTGACTAATAGCGCGTTCTTCGTGTCGACAATTATCCTTTGAAAGACCAAGATCCAGACCTTATTTGAACCCTGATCCTATTCATGAAAAACACCCCCTTATCCGTACCTGTATGAAAATACCTGACTATCACTCCTCAGCCGGTACAACAAGTACCGGCATTTCGCTGCAGCAGCTTATAAGCCGGCTGGTAGACCGTTCGCAACAACGCAATTATCATCATTTTAGTTCTATCAGCAATGAAGTGCCGGTTGGTTTCATGGTAATCGGGGATGAGAACAAACTCAGCCCTGTTATCGATGATATATTATCTACCATTGTAATGAACGCCAGGAATGGAGATATACATATCACTGCAGAACGATTTAATGATATTGCCACGCTTCAGATAGAAGACCGCAATAGTTACAATGGCTATGCGGTAGCATCCAGGCTCCACTGTATAGAGCCCGATGCGCGCAGGCTAGGCGGTCATATTGGTCTGCAGGGGAAAAACCAACTGGTTTCAACGATCTCTTTTAGTTTTCCCAGTTATCCATGTATTGCTGAATAAGGGGCCCTGGTATCCTTCATACCAGTGTCAGCCCCGGCAATTGTTAATGCTTTTTAAATGCCGTCTGCCTGTTAAACTTATGCTTCCTGCAACGGTCACAATTCCTGTGATCCTCTCTGTTTGCAGAACAGGCAAGCTTAAAATTAGCTTTTCACTGCAAA
>CAZGSG010000156.1:0-13105 GCA_964528095.1 uncultured Terrimonas sp. | reverse complement strand
ATGATCCTGAATTTGGAACATTGAACGATGGACAGATCAACGCGGGATTTGAGATCGCGCAATTCCCTTCTACCCGCAGCATGGGTATTTCATTAACTGTTGGCTTTTGATTTTATGCTTAAAACTGAAATTATGAAACGTTATTCAATTATAATACCCGCCTTACTTTCAATATTGCTGTTTGGCGCATGCAATAAAAACTTTGACGAAACCAATACCAATCCTAATACCGTACCTGCTACAAGACCGGAAGCCTTGCTGGAACCCGCCATTTACAATATGGTACAGGCCAACCAGACAAGAACTCTTCGGCTGACGCATGAATTAATGCAGGTACATGTGACCACGTCCAATTCGGATGAGATCCATCGCTATATTATCCGACCCTCCGAATCGGACTATATGTGGCGGGTATGGTACCTGCAGCTTACTAATTTCAAAGACATGTACACTACCGCAGAACTGCTGAGCGGTAACCAGTTGTATTATGCTTCGTATATGGGCATGGCACGTATTATGCAGGCATGGACTTTCTCCCTGCTTACAGATACCTATGGAGACGTGCCTTTTACAGAAGCTAACAGGGGAAGGGAGGAAAATATTTTCCAGCCGAAATTTGATAAACAGAAAGAGATCTACGACAGTTTGTTCCGTTACCTGGAAGAAGCCAATACATTGCTTGCGCAGGGACAGGCACTGCCTGCCGCTTTATTAACCCGGGATCCATTGTATGGCGGCGATATCGCCAAATGGCGAAAGTTTGGTAACACTTTGTACCTGCGCCTCCTGTTAAGAGCGTCTGGCAGAGCTGAAAGCAATGCGTCTCAGAAAATAAGGGAAATTGTTCAAACAAATCCAGCTGGTTATCCTGTATTTGCCAATAACGCCGAATCAGCCGTGTTGAAATTCACCACCACGCTTCCATATGTATCAGCATTTAATTCGTATCGTGACTTTGATTTCAATGGAGATAATGGCCTTTCACAATTTTTTATCAACACCCTTAATCAATGGGAAGACCCCCGTCGTACAAAATGGGCGAACACTGTCGGTGGCACTTATGAAGGGATTCCAAGTGGATACGCGCCAGGACAACAACCCGAAAGATTATCTACTTACATTGCCGCGTTAAAAAATGAACCGCTTACCGGTAACATTATTAGTTATCCCGAACTACAGTTCATGCTTGCAGAAGCGGCATTAAAAGGATACACCAACGGCAATGCAAAAACACTGTATGAAAACGGCGTCAACAACGCTATTACTTTCTGGGCACTTACAGTACCTGCAGGACATCTTGCCAAACCAGGTGTGGCCTGGGTGGATGCTGAAACAACTGAACAGAAATTAGAGAAGATCATTACCCAAAAATATTTTACTTATTTCTTCACCGATTTTCAGTCCTGGTATGAGCACAGAAGAACAGGTTATCCCAACCTGCCAATTGGCGCTGGTGTGCAAAATAATAAGATCATGCCAACCCGACTGGTATATCCCACACTGGTACAATCGCTGAACAGGACCAACTACGATGCAGCAGTAGCTCAAATGGGTGGCGATAACATGCAAGTCAAAGTCTGGTGGGATGTGAACTAAGAAATTAAATCTTTAATTGAAAAAATGAGTACAATGAACAAGATATATTCAGGAATACTTGCAGGAGCAATAACATTAATGTTTGTTTCCTGCGTGAAAAAGTATGAGAATCCTGCTGAGGGCACCGTGTCATCCAGGACATTTATTAATGTTCTAAGAGATGCATATAAAGGAAGTGAACTAACGATCAGCTCTGAAAACCTGGCGGGCGGCACTTCCATACAGGGAGTGGTCATCTCTGATCGCAGCGGGCTAAACATAGAACCAGGAACATTTGCAATACAGCAAACTGTTGTTACAGGCAACCAGATAGGTGATCTGACACGTGGTATTATCGTCAAAATGGCCACCGGGGATGCTGCTTATAATACAGGTGACTCTCTTTTGATAAATGTTATCGGCGGAAAACTGGACCGGGTGAATGGAAAACTTATTGTAAGTGGCATTACGGCCGATAAGATTACAAAGATCGCAGACAACAGAGTGCCGTTGATTCGTCCTGTTACTTTAGGCATGATGAATCTCGACATGAGCCAGTATGAATCCACACTGGTGGCGGTACATGCCGATGTAACTGACTATGGTCCATCGATCACTTATAATGGCGAGAGAAGACTAAATGACAATACCGGTCCGCAGTTTTATTTACGCACACGTAGCGAAGCCGGTTTTGCCAGCACCAATGTGCCTGTGAATGCGCAATTCAATGGTATAGCAGGTTATTATAATGAAGCAAATAAAGACACTGCAGGTGCCAAGAAAATAATTTTCATCCGCAATATCGGTGATGTCAAATTTCAAAGTGGCGCATTATACGCCGGCTTCCCTGAAAGTTTTGAAACACCTGATTTTTCCGTAAAAGGAAGTTATAATATGACAGCGACCAATAACGATGTCACCCTGGCAACAGGAAGCTGGAAACTGTTACAGGCTATACTTGGTAATACAGTTATTCGTGATAAATATAATCTGCCCGGCAAACAATGTGTGAGAATGCAGCAAAATCTTACCACCAGCGCCTATGTTCAGATGAATTTTGATGTTCCTGATGGCGCGTCAAAAGTGACTGTTTTCTATGGAAAATATTATACAGACCCTGCCAGTACATTCCGGTTGGAATATTCTATCAATGGAGGAACTACCTGGGTCACAGTAGCCCCGAATGTTAGTGATATGCCGGACAGAGGTTTTAAACAAGCCAGCTTTATGATTAATCAAAGCGGGAATATCCGGTTCAGAATTAATAAATTGGGACTGGGTTCCTCTTCATCTACCGTATTTAACGGCAGGTTGTGTATAGAGGATATTGCCATTTATAAAAAACTATGACCGGGAAAATAATTTGTTACCCATTTATATAAACTAATCAGCATTTCATGCAAAGAAGAAAGTTTATTCAAACAATTGGCTGGCTCAGCGGTGGATTAATAGCCGCCAGGTCATTACCTGCCCAGGCTTTTTCATCCCGTAAAAAAATAAAAGGACGGGTAGTGTCAAAAGGCAAAGGAATAAAGAATGTAGTAGTAAGCGATGGATATACAGTAGTTACTACGAATGATAACGGTCGGTATGAGCTGGAACCACATGCGGCTTCGCTGGCTATTTTTATATCCACACCTTCAGGTTATACTTTCCCGCAGGAAAATAATATAACAAGGCAGTACAGGTTATTGAGTGATAGTAATAAGAAATCGCTGGACTTTGAACTGGTGCCACTTGACAAAGACGATACAGATCACCAGTTTCTCATATGGGCCGATCCTCAGGTGAAAAATGATAAGGATGTAGAGAAAATGATGACACAGTCTGTACCTGATGTACAAAAATGGGTGACTGCTGCCGGCGCGGGTACATTACTGCACGGGATTACAGTAGGCGATATTGTTTGGGATGAGCATAAATATTATCCAGATTATGACAAGGCTGTTGGTAAGATGGGCATCCCCTTCTTTCAATGCCTGGGCAATCATGATATGGACTATAATAAAGGTGGGGATGAGACATCCGATCAAACTTTTCAACAAACATATGGACCGACTTATTACTCATTTAATCGCGGCAAAGTACATTATGTTGTAATGGACAATGTGCGGTATCTTGGCAAGGATAAGGAGTATGACGGTTTTTTTATGCAGAATCAGTTGGACTGGTTACAAAAGGACCTGTCCTTTGTGCCTAAAGACATGCTGATCATCTTATGCGTACACATACCGGTACACAATGGTGTAAAAAATAACCAGGCGCTTTATGACCTGCTGGGCGACCGAAAAGTGCATATCATGTCCGGGCATACCCATTATCATCGTAACGTGATCAAAGGAAATATTTACGAACATAACCACGGTACTGTTTGTGGTGCGTGGTGGACAGGGCCTATCTGTGGCGACGGCACCCCCTGTGGTTATGGGGTATACAAAGTAAAGGGTAATGAGTTGGAATGGCATTACCAGGCAACCGGTGAGTCGGCAGATTATCAGTTAAAGATCTTTGTAAATGACCTGGATACTGCAAACAAACAGGTGCAGGTAAATATCTGGAATCATGATCCCGCCTGGCAAACAGAATATTGGGTAGATGGTAAAAACAAGGGACAACTCGAACAATTTGACGGCTTTGATCCACTGGCCTATGCTACCCTGCTCGGGCCAGACCTTCCAAAAGCAAGAGGATTTGCAGAGCCGCGGAAAACAGAACATATGTTTAAAGCAATTGTACCAGCTGGTACAAAAGAAGTGAAAGTAACTGCCACCGACCGTTTTGGAAAAAAATATAGCGTGTTACATAAAGTATAAACGATGAAGAAAATAATATTTTTCGCTGGCTTCTTTTTTATTGTGCAATATGGCATAGGCCAAACTGAACAATGGGACAGCACTTTCCGCCCAAATAACTATGCATTAAAAGCAGAACAGTTTCGCAGTTATCCCAACGCAGGTAGTGATATTATTTTTCTTGGCAATAGCATTACAGCCGGTGTGGACTGGTCTGAGCTATTGGGTATGACAACAGTTAGAAACAGGGGCATATCAGGCGACATTAGCTTTGGCATACTGGAACGGCTTGATGAAGTAACCGAAGGTAAACCTGCCAAATTATTTATACTGATCGGGATAAATGATATATCCCGTAATATTCCCGATTCGGTGATACTGGCCAACTATGCAAAGATCATTCAGCGGGTAAAGACAGCTTCGCCGGCAACAAAAATCTACTTTCACACATTACTTCCGGTAAACAATGAATTTACCCAGTTCAAAAATCATTACAACAAGGACGAACATATACTGTTTGTGAACGAAGAATTAAAAAAGTTGGCTGCAAAAGAAAAAATAACCTGTATTGATCTTTATCCTCAATTCCTGGATACGACAAAAAAGCTGGATAAACAATTAACAATAGATGGTCTTCATTTGAACGCTGCCGGCTACGCGCGCTGGGCTACTATTTTAAAACCCTATTTAACCAAGTAAAGATGAAAAAAGAATATATCCTGCCCGTAATATTAGCAATGCTCATTGTTTCCTGTGGTCCTGGCCGGAAGAGTACCGGCAAATCAACAGGCATGCAATTGCCCGCATTCAATAAAGAAGGACATAGGGGCACCCGCGGATTAATGCCGGAGAACACCCTCCCATCGATGTATAAAGCTATTGACTATGGAGTCAATACAGTTGAAGTGGATGTTGTATTTTCAAAAGATAAAAAAGTGGTCATCTCACATGATGTTTATTTTCACCAGGACATCACCACTACCCCGGATGGCAAAACACTATCCGCCAGGGATGCACAAAAATTATTGCTGTTTGAAATGGACTATGACAGCATAAAAAAATATGATGTGGGCATGAAACCACATCCTGATTTCCCGCAGCAGGTGAAAATGCATGCTTATAAACCATTACTGAGCGAACTCGTCGATTCAACAGATGCGTATGCAAAAAGTAAAGGTCGCTCTGTTATGTACAATATCGAATTAAAAACGAACCCCACGCACGACAACACCAAAACACCTGCCGTGGAAGAGTTTGTAGACAGGGTGATGGAAGTGGTAAAGGACAGGAAACTGGAATCCCGCAGTTATTTACAATCATTCGACTTCAGGCCATTGCAGATACTGCACAAAAAATATCCATCTATAGTAACTGCGGTACTGATATCGGGAAGTGAAAAAAGAACGCTTGAGCAACAACTTACAGACCTGGGTTATACGCCACAGATGTATAGCCCGCATTACTCTATCGTAACGCCTGCATTGGTGGCAGAATGTCACCAGCGTAATATCAAGCTGATTCCATGGACAGTTAATACTGTAGAAGAAATGAAAAAGATGAAAGAGATGGGTGTTGATGGCATCATAACCGATTATCCCAATTTTTTCTCTCAGCTATAACTAACACGAATAAAATCCTGAATATCCCGGTAACCAGCAATTCTGAACAGCAAAATCAATACTCTTAATTAAACAACATTATAAATTCCGACTTCTTATTCATACATTTCTTTGACCATATTTATATATATTTAAATCCACGATAAACGATTGTTATGCCAGAGTACATTTTATCCTTTGACCAGGGAACAACAAGTTCGCGCGCTATTATTTTTGATAAGAAAGGCGCGATAGTTTCTACAGCACAAAAAGAATTTACACAAATCTTTCCTCAGCCAGGCTGGGTAGAGCATGATGCGAATGAGATCTGGAGCACTCAATTGGGGGTAGCCACAGAAGCGGTCGTGAAAGCAGGCTTAACCATCAGCCAAATCGCGGCGATAGGTATTACCAACCAGCGGGAAACAACGGTGGTCTGGGATCGTGATACACATTTACCTATATGTAATGCAATTGTATGGCAGGATCGAAGAACAGCAGATTATTGTGATAAGCTGAAAAAAGAAGGTCATGCGGAGATGATCCGGGAGAAAACGGGACTGGTTACAGATGCTTATTTCTCCGGAACAAAAGTAAAATGGATCCTGGATAATATAGAAGGCGCAAGAGATAAGGCGCAAAAAGGAGAACTATGTTTTGGCACCATTGATAGTTGGCTTTTATGGAAACTTACCAATGGAAAAGTACATGCGACTGACATGTCTAATGCGTCAAGAACATTATTATTCAATATCCATACATTACAATGGGATAAAGAGCTGCTGGCACTTTTTGGTATCCCGGAAAACATGTTGCCAGAAGTCCGCTCCAGTAGTGAGGTATATGGGCACACAGAGAATATCCTTACGGCAGTGCGTGTGCCGGTGAGTGGTATCGCAGGGGATCAGCAGTCTGCATTGTTCGGGCAAATGTGCACTCAGCCGGGCATGGTAAAAAATACATATGGCACAGGTTGTTTCATGCTGATGAACACAGGCACAAAGCCAGTGACATCTAACAATAATCTACTTACAACGATTGCCTGGAAAGTGAATGGCGAAGTACAATACGCGTTGGAAGGCAGTGTTTTTATAGGCGGTGCAGTGGTGCAATGGTTAAGAGATGGTTTAAAGATCATTCAGACTTCGGGTGATGTAGAAGCGCTTGCATCGAAAGTGGAAGACAATGGTGGTGTATACCTGGTACCCGCGTTTACGGGATTGGGTGCTCCTTACTGGAATCAGCATTCAAGGGGAACTATTGTTGGCATTACCAGGGGCAGTTCGGATGCACATATAGCCCGTGCGGCGATAGAGAGCATAGCATTTCAATCAATGGACTTGTTAAAGGCGATGGAAGCGGATGCAGGATTACCGATCAGGGAAGTACGGGTAGATGGAGGGGCCACTGTCAATAACCAGCTAATGCAATTTCAGAGCGATATATTAAATACACAGGTAATAAGACCAAAGGTGACAGAAACGACTGCGTTAGGTGCAGCCTACCTGGCGGGTCTGGCTGTGGGCTTTTGGAAAAGTATTGATGAGCTACAGCAATACTGGCAAAAAGATCGGGCTTTTTCTCCTGCTATGCCTGCTGAAAAACGAGAAACCCTGCAGAAAAATTGGAAAAAAGCGATAAGGGCCGCACAAGCATGGACAGAAGACTGAACGGAACCTATAAGGTTCCCCTGAAAAGCATAGCTCTAGCAGTTAGATAAATGGAACAAAATCGAATGAAAGTCTAAACGGAACCTATAAGGTTACGCTGACAGAGCCAGGGATCTTAAATGTCCAACTATCGAAGTGGATTGAACAAGGGTTTAAACGGAACCTATAAGGTTCCCCTGAAATCAAATAATCAACACTAAAACAAATAATATGTCAGCTTTTATGGGCGAATTCATGGGCACCGCATTACTCATCACCCTGGGCGGTGGCGTAGTGGCCAATGTGGTACTCAATCATACAAAGGGTAATAACAGCGGGTGGATCGTTATCGCTTTCGGTTGGGCTATGGCGGTTTTTATCGGCGTATATGCTTCTGTTACTTTGGGAGGAAGTGGCCATCTTAATCCGGCCGTTACACTTTCCCTGGCGGCTTTTAGCGATTTTGATCCTTCCCTGATCGGCGTTTATATGGCCGCGCAATTTGCAGGAGCCCTTGCAGGAGCTATTGTCGTATGGGTTGCCTATAAACAACATTTCGACAAAACACCCGATAAAGATCTGAAACTCGCCGTATTTTGTACAGCACCCGCTATCAGAAATCCCTTTTATAATATACTCACAGAAATCATCGGCACATTTGTTTTGCTTTTCGGCGCTTTGACTATTTCAAAACCCGCTGCTACCATGGGTACATTAGATGCATTGCCTGTCGCTTTACTGGTATTGGGTATTGGCCTGTCATTAGGGGGTCCTACCGGTTATGCCATCAACCCTGCCAGAGACCTTGGCCCCAGGATCGCGCATTTTATCCTGCCTATTGCCGGTAAAAGAGACAGTGACTGGAGCTATGCCTGGATACCAGTAATTGGCCCCGTGATCGGCGGTATGCTCGCGGCCGCGCTTTATAAATTAATATAAAAACAGTTTTATTATAAAAAGAAAGACCCCGCCATAGCAGGATCTTTCTTTTTATAGATCGATTTCTGAAGAATTAGATCAGTAAAAGGATCAGCAATAAAAGCGATACGCCAAAACCAATCCATGACCATTTTACACGAGTAGATTTTTTATCGTCATTGATCAGGTAGGCGATCAATACACCAATAAGCCCAAGCAAAAAGCCCAATGCAAAACCACCGATATGAAAACCGGAACCTCCCTCAGCTTTTTTTAACAGCTTGTTCATTTTCTTTTTATTGAGCGTGCCATCATAGTTGATGCTTTTTTGAAGATCACGCTGAGCCAGTTTGAAACCTATCCTGTCAAAAAAATTCATCTTTTTTCCTGTCAGGGCCTGCAGGTCTTTTACTTTCATTCTTGACAATTCCATTAAAGAAACTTTTTCTCCATTTTTTCCTATTGTGAAGAGAATAGAAGTTGCTTTTAACGCAGGTGTTTCAACAGGCGACATTGAGGCAAATGAACTTGTAAGCACTAATAGAGCAGAGAAGAAGAGAATAATCTTTTTCATAAGCGTTCTGTTTTTGGGTTTAAATTTTTCCCAATATAAAAAAAAGGTCCTGCAATAGATGTGGAAAATGGCTTTTTTAAGACAAGAAATGCTACACTCCATGCTCGATTTCCGACATTATAATAGCACATGCGTCTCTTACCTGTTTTTCAGAAATGATTAAAGGAGGAGATATGCGAAGACAGTTAGGAGCAAAGAGAAACCAGTCAGTCAGCACACCTTTTTCTATGCAGCCATCAATGATCCGTTTATTGATTTCAAATGAATCAAATTCTATTGCCATCCAAAGGCCAAAAGAACGGATTGCCTGTATTTGTGGGTGAATCAATATAGACCGGAACAGTTCTTCCATTTTTTTTACGTTATCGATCATTTGTTCTTCCAATAAGGCATTCATCGCCGCCATACCCGCAACACAGCTTAATGGATGTCCGCCAAAAGTGGTGATATGACCTAACACAGGTCCATCAGCAAGCAGGTTCATCAATGCATGGTCAGCGATAAACGCGCCCAATGGTAATCCTCCACCCAATGCTTTCCCCAATAATAGTATATCAGGCACAATAGCAAAATGTTCGAATCCCCATAACTTACCTGTTCTTCCAAAACCAGTTTGTATTTCATCAAGAATGAGTAATGTACCGGTGTCATCGCATTTTTTTCGCAGAGCCTTCATCCATTCTTTATCCGGCGCAACAACACCTGCTTCTGCCTGTACTGTTTCCACAACCACACAAGCCGTGTGAGTAGAGATCTCCTCTAAAGAATCGAATGAATTATAAGTAAGATGTGCAATGCCTGGTAATAAGGGCCGGAACGCATTCCGCCAGTATTCATCCCCCATAATACTCAATGCTCCCTGTGTAGAACCATGGTATGAGTTATTGAATGCGACTATCTGGGTACGACCAGTAGCGCGTTTGGCCAGTTTCATTGCACCTTCTACGGCTTCGGCGCCTGAATTGGTAAAGTAAACACTGTTCAATGAAGAGGGCAGTTTGGTCGCCAGCAATTGTGCATATTGCACCTGTGGCGCTTCCACAAATTCACCATATACCATAATATGCAGGTAAGCATCCAACTGCCGCTGTATAGCCGTCAGCACTTTTGGATGACGATGACCTGTATTGGCAACACTGATGCCACCAATCAGGTCGATATATTCTTTACCGCCTGCATCATACAAGATGGCTCCTTCTGCACGCACAATCTCTAATGCAAGCGGTGCGGGTGAGGTTTGCGCTACGTGCCGGAGGAAAAGTTCACGTTGATTCAAATGCTTTCTCTTTACGCAAATCTAAGGCTAAGAGTTGAAAGAGGGAATGAGACAAAGAGATGGTCCTTTATAATGTTTACTCTTTATTGCTATTCAAAGATGCACCTGCGCTTATTTCCTACACCTGATTGTGTAAATTGCATTCATAATTTTAAACAAACTCTTTTACCTCATTCTCTCTTTCAACTCTTAGTTCTATGGCTTTAATACTCCCTGTAGAAGATAAGCATCCCCAATTTGGCAATGATTGTTTTCTTGCGCCCAATGCTACAATTGTTGGTAATGTGATCATGGGCGACCAATGCAGCGCCTGGTTCAATACCGTTATTCGTGGCGATGTGAATTTTATTAAAATGGGAAATAAGGTCAATGTGCAGGATGGAGCCTGCATTCATTGTACGTATAATAAATATGGCACTACCATTGGAAATAATGTTTCTATCGGCCACAATGCCATCGTACATGGATGTACTGTGCATGATAATGTGCTGATAGGCATGGGTGCAATAGTGATGGACAATGCAGTAGTGCATAGCAATACGATCATCGCGGCGGGCGCAGTGGTCCTCGAAAATACCATTTGCGAAGCTGGTAGTATTTATGCCGGCGTACCGGCTAAAAAAGTAAAAGATATTTCCCAGGAACTCGTACATGGACAGATCAATCGCATTGCAGACAATTATATTAAATACGCAGGGTGGTTTAAATAAAGACAGGTAGCAAGGGTTAGGGTTTTAAGCTCCACATTTTAGAGCTGAAATAGGAAACTCAACCTGTATTCGGCCTGGTGTAGACCCCGAACAATGAACGCTGCACCCTTAATCCGGGTCTAACTATACCACTAACTGGTAAATCTTAAAATTAACATTGCACAAACCACTCATTGCCAATGGCCTGGTTTTTGGCAGTAGTTTTACTATAGTAGAAACAATTATTAATTTTTATTTTCGTTTTACCAATATGCGTTTACCAATGAAAAAACTCCTAACCCTCTTACTCGTACTGAGTGTGATAACGATGATGACATCCTGTAGCTTATTCAGATCTAAGAAGACAGGTTGCCCTACGAACGGGAAGAATATAGGAGCGGAAAAATTGGCAAGCGGTGATCCGGCGGCAGAAAAAGCAGCCAGGAAAGCAAAAAAATTTCGAAGCTAACATACTTGAATGCAGCGAATTTTTACTTATCCGAGTCTTATAGTAAAACCCCCAAACCCTAAAAAAATTTACTATGAGCCTTACCCTACGAACCGATCTTGGCCGCACCGAAGTAATCATCGCTGATGATGGCAGCCTCAAAACCTTCTACCATGTAGCTGGTGTTCTCAACGAAACTTTAAAGATCAAATTCCTGAACAAGGAAGACGAATTTGACTCTATTAACTGGGAGTTTAAGTTCCAGGGGCAATACCTGACCCTTCACTACAATATCTATAATGGGATCATTGTTTTCCCTACCAAAGAAAATACCTCAGCAACAAAAGATAATAAAGCTATCGTAGATCTTGCAAATGCGCTGGAAGGAAAATTGTTTATCCAGGAAAGAACGAAGATTGTAGCCTAAAGCGATTTTTGAATGGTGTCGTTGGAATTGAAAAATGAATGGTGCTGAACCAATCAGCGCCTGTCAACATCTACTATTTAACAATACGTTAATAGCCCGCCGATCATTTTCAGAAAGCTTTAATACTTCTTCTCTCCCACGGACTCCAGGATATTATAGTAACTCACATACCGGTCCTCATGTATTTCTCCATTCGCCACGGCTTCTTTTATAGCGCAGCCCGGCTCATTGGTATGCAGGCAATTGTTGAACTGGCAATTATTCAACCGGCTTCGCATTTCAGGAAAATAATGGGAAACTTCCTGCTTCTCCAAATCTACAAGTCCGAATTCCCGCATTCCTGGTGTGTCAATGATCCTGCCCCCTGCCGGAAGATCATACATCTGTGCAAAGGTGGTAGTATGCATGCCTTTCCCGCTCCAGTCGCTCACATCCTGCGTCTTTATGACCAGCCCTGGCAATATCCTGTTGAGCAGGGAAGATTTACCTACTCCGCTATGACCGGAGATCAGCGTGGTTTTATTCTTTAATTCCTGCTCCAGCTCTTCAATCCCTGTATTTTCTTTTAAACTCGTAAGAAAGGTCTGATACCCGATCCGCTGATACATTTCCCGCCATTCTTCATACTTGTCCAGTTCCTTCTTTCGGTACAAATCGCTTTTATTAAAAACGATATTGGCCTTTACATGATACATTTCCGAAGCTACCAGGAAACGATCTATAAACCCCTGGGAGGTTTTCGGCTCTTTTAAAGTGGCTACGAGTAATGACTGATCCAGATTAGCGGCAATAATATGATGCTGATATTTTGATTTGGGAGATTGCCGGTTGATATAATTTCTACGATCCGAAATAGCTGTGATCATCGCAGTATGTTCCAGTTCGTTTTCTATACTGATCTCCACCTCATCTCCCACAGCCAGGGGGTTGGTACTGGAAATATCCTCTGTTTTGAAAATGCCTTTCATACGGGCATTATGCCAGTTACCTGCAGCATCCTTCACCGTATACCAACTGCCTGTAGACTTGTACACCAGCGCCTTCATTATCTGATCCTTTTTTGATTAATAGAATGGGAAAGGTAGAACAATTGACTCTAAGGAAATCTTTTGAAAACAGTAAATCTCAACAGGATCTCTAAAAAGAGCAGCCCCAGCGC
>CAZGSG010000155.1:0-13170 GCA_964528095.1 uncultured Terrimonas sp. | reverse complement strand
GATGCGGAAGTAGACCTGCGAAAAACAACTCTTTTTCAAAACCCCTGACACGCATCCGGTATTTTTAACCAACTGTATCTATGGCGGCAACACTGATTTACAATATTCAACAACTGGTCAATACCCGTGAACAATACCAGCTCTTGCGCGGACCGGCACTGGCGGAACTGCCCTGCATTGATAATGCCTATCTGATCATTGAAGACGGAATCATCGTTGAATACGGGTCGATGAACAAATTGGGGAAACCGTTGCCATCATTCAGTAACAGGATAGATGCTACCGGAAGACTGGTGCTGCCTGCCTGGTGTGATAGTCATACACACCTGGTATTTGCTGCCAGCAGGGAAGAAGAATTTGTAGATAAGATCAAAGGAATGAGTTACGCGGAGATCGCCGCGAAAGGAGGAGGGATACTGAACTCTGCACGTAAACTACAGGATGCATCGGAAGACCAGCTATTTGATCTTGCATGGAAAAGACTGGATGAAATAAGCAGGCTGGGTACGGGTGCAATAGAGATCAAAAGCGGCTATGGATTAACCGTGGAAAGTGAATTGAAAATGTTGCGGGTGATCAAACGCCTGAAAAACAGTTCAGGATTACTTATTAAATCTACATTCCTTGGCGCGCATACCTATCCGCTGGAATTTAAAAATGATCATAAGGGCTATATTGACCAGATCATTCATGAAATGTTGCCGGTGATCGCAAAAGAAAAACTGGCTGATTATATCGATGTATTTTGTGAGCAGGGATTTTTTTCACCGGAAGAAATGACAACGATCTGTAAAGCCGGAACCGCATATGGACTGAAGCCAAAACTGCATGTGAACCAGCTTCATTCGATCGGTGGTATCGAAACCGGTATTCAGTTAAACGCGGTATCGATGGATCATTTGGAAACCATGACACCGGATGATATCAGCCGGTTGAGCGCAGCGCCCGTTATTGGTACCTTGTTGCCGACAGCGGCTTTTTTTCTACGAATGGCCTACCAACCCGCAAGAGAATTGATTGATGCGGGCTGTGCGATCGCAATCGCTTCTGATTACAATCCCGGATCATCTCCTTCAGGCAATATGAATTTTGTGGTGGCGCTGAGTTGTATCCAGTTAAAAATGTTACCACAGGAAGCGATCAATGCTGCCACGATCAATGGTGCCTATGCAATGGAATTGCAGGATGAAGCAGGCAGTATTACTGTTGGCAAGCGGGCAAACCTGCTAATTACCAAACCAATCTCTTCGTTTGCGTACCTGCCATATTCTTTCGCAAGCAACCTCGTAGACCAGGTACTGATCGCTGGCCGGATCATTTAAGAATTTTCCAGTAATTTCATTGCATGTGAAAACTTAATACGGAGGAATGCTCATCGTACTATACAGCCTGGTAGTCCTTTCTTATTATTTTCTATTGTCAGCGCTATATACCGGACCATATAAGAGCTGAATAAGAATAATTTTCGAAGCGAGCTGGCATATTAAAGGCTATTTTTGCTTGCCGCCATAGAAACTAATCCCCGTCTACTTATTCACAGGTAACATAATAATAATCTTAGCCGCCCGCGGCTATGCTATATTTAAATAAATTGACCGCATGAGTTTGCTAAAGATCATATTCCCCTTACAGGATCCTGTGCCGATCTTTACCATTGTATTATTTATTATCCTGCTTGCACCGATATTACTCCGCAAACTTCGTATTCCCAGTATCATCGGATTAATACTGGCGGGGATGGCTATCGGTGATCACGGCTGGAACCTGGTTGCAAAAGGAAGCATTGATCTTTTTGGGAAAGCCGGACTCTTATACATTATGTTCCTGGCAGGCCTTGAACTGGACATGGCGGAATTCAAGAAGAACAAATATAAGAGCATGGTGTTTGGCTTTTTTACTTTTATCATCCCGCTTTCACTGGGTCTTGTTGTCTGTTATTATGTTCTTCATTTCAACCAGCTTGCTTCCCTGCTGGTAGCAAGCATGTTTGCCACACATACATTGGTGGCCTACCCACTCGCCAGCAGGATGGGTATTACCAAGAATGAAGCGGTCACTGTAACGGTTGGAGGTACTATCATCACGGATACGGCAGTGCTGCTGATACTGGCTGTAATTGCCGCATCCGCGCAGGGCAGCCTCAACCAGGAGTTTTGGATAAGATTGAGTCTCTCATTTCTTGCCTTTGCGCTCTTTGTTTTATTCGGGTACCCGATCATTGGCCGTTGGTTTTTCCGGAAGATCAAAGATGACCAGACCACGCATTTTATTTTTGTATTTGCACTCGTATTCCTTGCTGCCTGGCTGGCACAGCTTGCCGGGGTGGAAGGTATTATCGGCGCCTTTCTTGCAGGCCTCGCGCTGAATCAACTCATACCACATACATCGCCGCTGATGAACAGGATAGAGTTTACAGGCAATGCTATTTTTATTCCTTTCTTCCTGATCAGTGTGGGTATGCTGGTAGATCTGAAGGTATTGATGAATGGCCCTTATGCATTGTATATAGCAGCAGCGCTTACAATTCTTGCCCTGGCAACCAAATGGCTTGCCGCTTTATTTACACAAAAAATATTTCGTTACTCGGCCGATCAGCGGAGATTGATCTTTGGACTTAGCACCTCCCATGCTGCGGCTACTATTGCCGTTATCCTGATCGGTTATAATATGAAGATCATTGACGAACATGTGCTGAACGGAACGATCGTACTGATACTTGTTACGTGTATGACGGGCTCATTTGTTACAGCCAATGCAGGCAAACGACTTGCGATAAGTGAGATATCCAAAGACCAGGAAATGATCAACCTGCATGAAAGGATCCTGATACCTGTCAATGATCCTGAAAAAACAGAAGGCCTTGTCGATTTCTCCGTAATGATCTATGATGACCGGGAACGCAACCCCATCTACCTGCTCAATGTGATGCTGGATGAAGATCATATAAAAGAGAAAGTGATCCTGAGCAATAAGAACATGGAAAAGATCGTAAAACATGCCGCCAATACAGAAACAACGGTGCAGTTGCTCAACCGCGTTGATCTGAATATGGTGAACGGAGTAGCACGGGCAATCAAAGAACTGGTGATCTCTGATGTGGTGATAGAATGGGATGAAAAAGCAAGCAGTACTACCGATTTTTTATTCAACCGGTTATTTGGTACCGCAGCGCATAATATACTCGACAGTACCTGGGAGACCTTATATGTATGCCGGCTCAATCACCAGATCAATACCACGCAAAAGATCGTACTGGTGCTGACAAAAAATGCTGAATATGAAATAGGGTTCAGCCATTGGGTAAAGAAGATCGTTAAATTATGTAAACAGGTAAATGGCAAAATACTTGTTTGCAGTACCGTGGAGACCTGTAAGGCTTTTCAACAGGAACTAAAAAAAGTACGCAGTCATGTAGACATGGCGTTCAGGTTATTTGAAGATGTGGAAGATTTCCTTGTCCTATCCAAAGAGATCAAAAAAGATGACCTGATCGTGATGGTGAGTGCAAGAAAGGGTACATTATCCTATCATTCTTATATGGATAGTATTCCGTCAAAACTCGTTCGTCATTTTGAATTTAATAATTTTATCCTGGTGTATCCCGAACAGAAAAGGTCCGATATGCCTGAAAGAGGCATGCAGTCGCAGGATATTACCCTTACGCCGATCCAGGAGCAGATCGACAACCTGAACAAGATTGGTAAAGCGGTGAAAAAGATCTTCAAAGGAGGCGCTTCTTAGCTGAACGATACAGTAATGCAATCAGCTTTCGTTTTATTACATTTGTTTCCGGTTGATCCATTCAATCATCAACCTGAATCAATTTATGCAGCAGCTTATCGAGTGCGTTCCCAATTTTAGTGAAGGCAATGATTTGAATATTATCAGGCAGATCACCGCTACAATAGAAACGGTGGAGGGCGTACGCCTGCTCAATACAGACCCCGGCAAAGCAACAAACAGGACGGTCGTTACATTTGTCGGTGAACCGAAAGCCGTTATCGAAGCTGCTTTTCTCGCGATTAAAAAAGCGGGAGAGTTGATCGATATGAGCAAACACAAAGGCGCACATCCCCGGATGGGAGCTACCGATGTATGTCCGCTGATCCCCATTGCCAATATCAGCATGGAAGAAACCGCCAGGTATGCACAACTGCTGGCTGAAAGAGTTGGCAACGAATTACAGATTCCCATTTATTTGTATGAAGCGGCACAGCCAGACAAAACCCGTAATAATTTATCGATCATCAGGGCTGGTGAGTACGAAGGATTTTTCAAAAAAATAAAAGAGGCAGAATGGAAACCCGATTATGGTCCTGCGGAAATGGACAGTAAACGTGGCGCGACCGTGATCGGGGCAAGGGATTTTTTAGTGGCCTATAATGTAAATCTGAATACGACTTCTACCCGCCGGGCGAACGCTATTGCATTTGATATACGCGAAGCAGGACGGGTGAAACTGGTAGATGGAAAAAAAGTACTGGATGCCGCAGGTAAACCGGTTACCATACCCGGATCGCTGAAAAGTGTAAAAGCGATCGGCTGGTATATCGAAGAATATGGTATTGCTCAGATATCGATTAACCTGACCAATCTGGCGGTAACACCTATACATATTGCATTTGATGAGGTATGCAGGAAAGCGGAAGCAAGGGGGATAAGAGTGACAGGTAGTGAACTGGTGGGACTGGTGCCATTAAAAGCACTGACAGATGCCGGTAAATATTTTTTAGAGAAACAGCAGCGTTCTGTTGGGGTATCGGAAAAAGAACTGATAAAGATCGCTGTCAAATCCATGGGACTGGATGAACTCGGCCCGTTCAAGCCCGAAGAACGCATTATCGAATACCAGCTTAGGCAAACGGCCGATAGCAGGCTCGTCAATATGAATCTGACAGACTTTGCCGATCTCACTGCCAGCGAAAGCCCGGCTCCCGGAGGCGGTTCTATCGCGGCTTATGTAGGTGCATTGGGAATTTCACTGGCAACGATGGTGGCCAATCTTTCCTCGCATAAAAAAGGCTGGGATGAACGATGGAAGGAATTTAGTGACTGGGCAGAAAAAGGAGAAGCGTATAAAAATGAACTGCTGCGACTCACCGATGCCGATACTAAAGCGTTTAACCGGATCATGCTCGCGTTTGGCCTGCCAAAAGGAAACGAGGAAGAAAAGGCTATTCGCGGTAATGCTATCCAGGAGGCAACCCGCTATGCGATAGAAATTCCTTTCAGGGTGATGGAGATTTCA
The DNA here is from genome assembly GCA_964528095.1 of uncultured Terrimonas sp. Lineage (GTDB taxonomy): Bacteria > Bacteroidota > Bacteroidia > Chitinophagales > Chitinophagaceae > CAZGSG01. The sequence goes on along the minus strand of CAZGSG010000155.1, from coordinate 7,922 downwards.
TTTGCCAGTATGTCTATTGTTAAGGAGATGGCAGAGACGGGTAATCCGAACTCCGTATCCGATGCGGGCGTGGGGGCTTTGTGCGCGCGAGCCGCTGTAATGGGCGCGTTTATGAATGTACGGATCAATGCGGCCGGGTATGCAGATAAGGATGCGGTGAATGATTTTATTGCAAGAGGGAAGGATATAGAACGAAAGACGGTGGAGTTGGAAAAAGAGATATTGCGGATAGTGAATGAAAAAATCGGGCTGTGATGTTCGCATTTTCAAGGAAGAAAAAGATTGTTTTATATACTGTAGTCTTTATTGCTCTGCTATTTTTTTTAAGCCGCTGTGTGTTATTTCAAATGCGTTGGAGCGATTCCAAATCACAACGCGTTTTTAATAGTAAAAATATTCGTCTTGCTGTGCATGATACACTTATCGAAGGGCATCATATTCATTACACTGTTACAGGAAATGATAGTCTTCCCACATTAGTATTTATTCATGGATCACCAGGCAGTTGGTTTCATTACATGCGATTCATGTGGGATACCGCCTTGTTGAAAAAATATCGGATGATCAGTTTTGACAGGCCAGGTTATGGAAAAAGCGAGTATGGCAAGGCGATGCATCTACAGGGTCAATGCAGGCTATTATTGCCAGTACTTCAACAATTAAAAAATAACCGCCCGATGATAGCTCATGGTCATTCATACGGAGGTCCGGTGGTTGCTAAACTGGCTGCGGATGATCCCTCTCTTTTCAAAATGATTATCATTAATGCCGGGGCATTGGATCCTGCTCTTGAAACCAAAGAGACCTGGCGGCAGATTATAGATAAAAAACCTTTTTACTGGTTTGTTCCGGGGGCATTTCAGCAATCCAATACAGAATTACTTTTTTTGAAAGAAGATCTGAGAACGCTTGCAAATGATCTTTCGGCCATTCGATGCAAAGTCCTGTTCGTTCATGGCGACCACGATACCTGGGTGCCGATTGAAAATATCGCTTATGGTGAGAAAATGATGGTCAATGCGGCAACTATTGCCGCTGACACCGTATGGGGAGCTGACCACCAGATACCCTGGAAAAGAAGCGCTGAATTTAAAAAGATATTGATGGACTTGCCGCAGTAAGTTTTTTTCCACCCTGCGATCGTCCTATTGAATAAATAAATAGCTTTAGACAGAATCTTAAACAATGCCAATGGAAAGATCAGCTACAACCGCAACGGACACCCCATCCAGAACCTCAGCAATGCGCCATCTGAAGATTTACAATAAAAAAGACCTGCTGTCGCTGACCAGGTTGAGAAAATTTGAAACAAAACTGGGAGAACGGTTACATATTATTGCCGATCCAGGTGATATCGAAAATACGCTGAAAGAATCCCCCGCCAAATTTGTACTTTTTGGTATTCCCGAAGACCTGGGAGCAAAAGGCAATTATGGGCTGGGTGGTGCCGATACCTTATGGATCCCATTCCTGCAAAGTTTCCTGAATATACAAAGCAATGATTTTTTTGATGGCGCGGAGCTGCTGCTGATCGGTCATTTTGATTTTGGCGATATGCAATACCTGATTGACACAACAGCAAAAGGAGAAGAGGAAAAGATCGAAGCATACCGGCATGCTGTGAATTATATAGACGACGAAGTAGAACATTTGGTCAAGATCATCACAGAAGCAAAAAAGATCCCGATCGTGATCGGCGGTGGTCATAACAACTCTTACCCACTGATCAAAGGAGCAGCGAAGGGGTGGCATAAGGCCGGTGTTACCTCACTGGCACAGATCAACTGCATCAATCTCGATGCACATGCCGATTATCGCCCGCTGGAAGGGCGACATAGCGGCAATGCGTTCAGGTATGCGGAAGAAGATGGTTATCTGCAGAAATATTGTATCGTAGGATTACACGAAAATTACCTGCCGCAAAATATATGGATCGATATCGTCAATAATCCTTTCATTGACTGTATCACATTTGAAGACATTTTTGTTCATGAAAAAAGAAGTTTCCTGCAGGCCGTAGCACATGCTACCGGGTTTACAGAAGACACGCTGACCGGAATTGATATCGATCTCGATAGTATACAAAACACACTTAGCAGCGCGATGACACCTGTTGGGATATCGCCTGTGCATGCGCGACAGTTCCTGAACTTCGCTGCCGCAGATTGCAAACCTGCTTATTTATACATCTGTGAAGGAGCTACCCGTCTTTCGGATGGAAGAGCTGATACTACCAGCGGCAAACTGATCAGTTACCTGGTAAGTGATTTCATAAAATCAAAAAGCGCGATGGGTTAAGAGTGGTATCTTTTTTTTGAAGCTAATGATTTTTTTGCAGCTCATGTATACAGATAAGGATTTCAAATGAGCTAACAGAGTAAATGAGCTAAGGAGGATTTTCACTGCGTGAAAATGTCTTGGGAGTGGGGAAATGCTGTCCGTCTTTTTTATGTCATCCGGGCCGTCCTTATTATATCCCCGGTCACAATGTCTCTCAGATCCGGGATCTTTTTCTAAACCCAGTTCAATTCGCAGTATAGCTCATAATCTTTGTCAACCCCTTTCAAAATTCATTGAATATCGCGGAATCATAAATTCTCCCCGGCCTGAAGGCCAGGGCAATGGATGGGGGACGCTGTTGATAATGTCACGCATTTATAGTTAGAGCGAAGAACATCGGTCATAACAAAGTTATTTTCACGCAGTGAAAATCCTCCTTAGCTCAAAAACATATACAATTAGATTAACGCTTCCTTAGCTCATTTTCTCTGTTAGCTCATTTGAAATCCCCATCAACATACATGATCTCCAAAAAATAGATGCATTTAGAAAAAGGCCCGGGTCTGGAAGTTATCATCGAAAAGATATAAGACCGTCCCGGAATGACATCGAAGAAGCTGGCCGAATACGCCCCCCCCAAAAAATTAATATACTATTACTCATCAGGTACAATCAACCTAAAAGCTATCTCCACGCTAGAAAGGGATTCCCAAATTTATATATGTCTGTACCTTTTTTGTCTGATCACTGTACATCAGGCTCAGATCAAGAGGTCCAAGTGCGAAATTGTAGGAGAATGTAAGCGCATAACCAGAGTAAAAGTCTGCATACTGAAAAAAATCACTTTGGCTGATAAAATTATTGAACAGGATATTGGCCCTGGCTGTGAGATACATGCCCGTGGCAATATTACGGCGAAACCCGGCCTGTATTGCCGCCATAGATGGGGAATAAACCGCCCCTTCCTGAAACCCCGCAAACGTCACCTGGTTACGGAATAATTTAGACATACCGCCGATAATAAACTCATTCATTACTTTTCCTGCATACTTGAAATTGATACCACCCTGTACGGTAAGAAATGCGGTGAGTTTCCTGTTAACCGGTAAATACCCTTCAGCATTTAACACGGTACGCAGGTAAGGATTGGTGGAAATATGTAAAGAATCCGGGGTGCCCGGAAGATTGCCATTCACAAAAATACTCAGGTCAGGATGCTGCTTTGATACTCTTGCTATTTCTGCTTCCAGTTTTATTCCTGTACGGGGAAACACCGGCCTGTCAAGCGTATTATGTTTGATATAACCATAGAAAGTGGAAAACCGGTTACTCCCTTTTAAAGCCAGCCCGGTAGAAACTCTCGGATTGTATTTTACCCATTCAAAACGATGTCCTGCCCCGATCGAAAAGCTACGGGAAGGAGAGTAGTGTATCTTTTCATTCATTTCAAACAGGTTCTGTTTATACAAGCCGCTTGTTTTATAATTTTCATAAGCGATCACGTCAAAACGGTCGAATTGTGTTTTGAGTGTAAAGCCCAGTTTTTTCAAACGACCTACATACTGCAGATGTTCGCCACGGATACGCAGGCTACCTCCCAGGTTTATAGTAGCGCTGCTTCTTGAATTGGGAAGGAAAAAATTACGGCTGGTAATATTGCCGATAAGACCTACGCCGGAAAAAGCATTATAATGTAATCCCGCTTTAAAAAAAGTAAGCGGGTTTTCCAAAACCTGGAACACGATCTTATTGCTGCCATCTGCTTTTTCAGTAAGCGCATAGGTGATACGGCCATAATATCTCGTGCCAAATGCCTGTCTCACCATGGTAGCAAGATCTTTCGCAGTATATATTTTGTTTAGTTTGAAATCCATGGTGTTGATAAAAAATCCACTCGATGTATTATGCAATCCTTCTACCTCGAACTCGGTGATATACACGCTTTTTTTTACGGGAAGACGGTTCCTGTTTATTGCCTGCTCACCATATATTTTATTTAAAGAATCCGCGAGATGTTTGAAGACAGGGTATAGTTCCCGTCCTTTTTCTATACCCGTAGCCAGTATCTCGTCAGCGTCGTTAAAGCTGCCCATACTGTATTTTGACATGTCAAAGGGGATATAGATATCACAAAGGGGTACTTCCTTTTTCGCATCTTCGGCTTCTCTGAAAAAAGCGATCTGTAGTAACAGCTGGATGATATTGCGTACTTTTTCCGGAGGCAGCAATCCGCTGGCAACTGTACTTCCGATCACATAGTCGGCGCCCATTTCTTTTACGTCTTTTACGGGAAAGTTGCGGCTGATACCACCATCAACAAGTTTCTTACCGTTATAGTCCATAGCTGTAAAAACAGAGGGGATAGCCATGGATGAACGGATTGCCGAAATGATCTCACCTTCTTTTAAAACAACGGCTTCTCCATTGCCCACATCGGTTGCGATACAACGGAAGGGGATCGTGAACCGGCTAAAATCTTTGACGTTATGAACGGGAAAATATAATTCAGACAGTTTGAGCCAGAGCTCCTGCGCTTCTAAAAAACCTGTTGAGAGATTAAATTTACTATTTACCCAGGGCAGTTCGATATCATACTTCGAATATTCATCTTTCTCTTCCATGAATAAACTGCGAAGCGTGGATTGATTGCTGAGTATAAGGTCCCAGTCGATTGTGCGGGAGATCTTTTCGATCGTATCGGCGGAGTACCCGATCGCATATAAACTGCCGATGATACTGCCCATGCTGGTGCCGGTAATATAATCCACTTTCAGTCCTGCCGAATCGATGGCTTTGAGGATCCCGATATGTGCCAGTCCTTTTGCACCACCACCACTTAATGTCACACCGATCTTAGGGCGACCCTGTTGGGCAGCGCAATAAGAAGTGAACGAAATAAATAAAACGATCAATAAACTTCGCATCGGCCGGATCTCGTAGTTTGAAAATTTGGTAATTCGAAAAATGATCAGAACAGGAAGACAGTTTTTCTTCCTGTTCCGATGCAATGTGTATACGTTAAAACTGTACTATTTGTTCAATCTGAACGAATCTGTTCATTTTCAAATTACCAAATTCAAATTTCCAGACCTATTCCACCGGCGCGAGATACTGTGTAAATGCATATCCCTCTTCTCCATCATCAGTTCTGACCAGCCACCACTGGTCATTTTCTTTTTTTATAAGCGTGACCACTTCCGCGCGGGCAGCTTTACCCACAATACTGTGTTCTGTGCCTGCACCTGAACGGATATTCAGATTACTGCGGTTGGTAGTTACTTTTAATTTTGCGCCCTCTGCCACACCTGATACGCTATTGATATTAAGCATCAGATCACCGGAAGAATAATCCGGGTCGATCTTTCCGTACAGGTCCCAGAGTTGTTGTTTGGTTGCGCCGCTTGCATCGCCATCAACATAAAGCACACCTTCCTGTTCCCTTACCTGCAGGTTGCTGACACCGGCAGTTGTTGCCGCGTCTACTAATTCTTTGTATTTATCTTGTAGTGCCATGATTTGTTTCCTCCTTGATTATTTTTTTACTAATCCCTTTGAGTCAATAGATTTCAGTCCCATAGATTTTAACGCATTTAAATGCATCATCAGTTTCTGAAGATTGCTCCTGGAAACCTCACCCGTAAGTACAACCACCTGGTCTTTTACCGTGGCTGCTACACCGGGGAAGTCTTTTAGCGCATCTGTCACGGCTTTGGTCAGCGCATCGGCCTGCGTCTCCGTAACAGTAGGTACAACAGGCGGCGGCGCTACATAGACTGTTGTATTGTTTTGTACGGACTTAACGCCTTTTACACCGGCAAGCAATGTCTGGGCTGCTTCCCTGGTAGCGGCATCCTTTACTTCACCAGTAACGGAAACAACTCCATCTGTGACAGCAATTTGTAATTTGGAAAAATCAGGATTGGCAGCAATAGCTGTTTCTGCAGCTGTTTTTACATCTGCATCTTTGACCTTGCCTTTGCAGGAAGGTGCCAGGAACGCGAAACCTGTAATGGCAAGGATTGCCAGGATCTTTTTCATCGTAGTGTTTTTGGTTAACGTAAATATTAGCACTACGAATTACGTCTATTCGGGCAAGTCCGTCAAAAAAAGAAATACCTAATTTCTGAACAGGGTTTTGAAATTCAAAAATCAAAACGCAAAATTCAAAAATATTCTCCGAAAATTGAAGGCCGTTTTTGAATTTGATTTTTTTAGATCTCAGGCAACAGTTTTTCAAGCCGCTGAAATGCTATTGTATGATCACTGTACGCAAAACGGGTTCGTTTGGAAATAGTAAAAATCGAAATGCAAAAACACATCCCAAAAACCGGGTGCATTTTTTAATTTTGCATTTTTAATTTTGAATTTTCACTATTTCTTCGAACACCTTTTCATACTCACTATTCAATGAAACAAGTTCTTTTGATACAGACTGGTACTCTGTTTCGGTTTGCACGAATTTGTTCTTATCGGTATAGGTATCGGGCGCAGAAAGATCGGCTTCGAGTTTTTTCTTGCGCTCGTTTAGCTGTGCTATTTTTTCTTCCAGTTGCTGAAAGATCCGTTGCTGTTTTTGCAGTTCTTTTTTTACTTCCTTATTGACAGGCGTCTGTAGCTGTTGTTTTACGACCGGAGTTGGGGGAGCGGGTTCTGATTTTTGTTGGGGTTTGGGCTCATTCTTCTGGCCCTTGGCCTCGAGCTTTTTCGCATCCGCATCCTGTTTGGCCATTCTTTCTTTCCAGGCAACCCATTCATCGTATCCTCCCTTAAATTCTTTTATCTCATGATCCACGATCTCCCAGATCTTGTTTGCTGTCTTTGATACAAAGTAACGGTCGTGACTCACCAGTATCAGGCTGCCCTGGTATTTATTGAGGGCATCAATCAACAGGTCGCAACTGTGCATGTCAAGGTGATTGGTCGGTTCATCCAACATCAGGAAATTGGCTTTGCTCACAATGGTTTTTGCCAATGCAACCCTGGCTTTTTCACCTCCGCTCAAGATCTTGATCTTTTTATCCGAATCATCCCCGCTGAACAAAAAACAACCCAACAATCCTCTTAATTCAAGATCGTTCATCTGGCTGCCGCATTCTTTCATTTCATCGAGGATCGTATTATTCACGTTCAATGCATCCAGCTGGTGCTGGGCATAAAAACGTTCTTCTACATTATGCCCCCATTTCCGTTCGCCTTTATCAAAATTCTCCACGCCTGCTATGATCCGCAGCAGGGTAGACTTTCCCTTTCCATTCGCCCCGATCAATGCGATCTTGTCATCACGATCTATTTCGATAGAAGTATCCCTTACAATATTATTAGCGCCAAAAGATTTGGAAACATTTTTTAATTCCACCAGCACCCGGCCTGGTGTTTTATCAACCCGGAAATTGATCCGGATATTCGGGCGTTCTATTTCTACATCTTCAATACGATCCAGCTTATCCAGTTTTTTCATGATGCTCTGCGCCATGGCCGCTTTACTGGCCTTGGCCCTGAATCGTTCTACCAGGCGTTCATTCTGGCGTATATAATCCTGCTGATTCTCGTACGCCTTTTGCTGCATTTCCACGCGGATGGCTTTTTCCTTTTCATAATAGTCGTAGTTGCCATTATAAATATGTAACTGCTGCTGGTACACT
>CAZGSG010000154.1:811-13364 GCA_964528095.1 uncultured Terrimonas sp. | reverse complement strand
TGGCTCAAATAAACCCTTCAGACGTTGAATCAATCAGCGTTTTGAAGGATGCAGCTGCAATTGCACTTTATGGATCCAAGGCTAGTAATGGTGTTATCATGGTAACAACCAAAAAAGGGAAGACAGGAAAAACTGTTTTCAACTTCCGGAGTCAAACTGATCTGTCTTCAAGATTGAAAGGTAAAATAGCTGTATTAAATCAACAGGAATATCTTGAGTTAGTTTATGAGGCTTACAGGAATTCAAGACCAGGTATTACAGATTCCGAAATTTTCTCTGATCTATTCTCCGTAAAAAGTCCTGAATTTCCAAAATTCCCTTCCATTGTAAAATCCCCGGGAGATTCTACTTATTATCCCGAGTCTGATTGGATGGGCGAATTATACAGGAAGACGGCCATAACTACCTCAAATGAATTCTCTATTTCTGGCGGCAATGAAAAATCCAACTTTTACCTAAACCTTGAATACACCAATCAAAACGGGATAGTGATTGGAACAGATTACAACAGAAAATCAGCGCGTTTCAATTATGAATACAAGGCTACAAAATGGTTTAAGCTGGGATTGAATACTACCTGGTCTTATAATATCCAAAACTTTAATGCCGATAACAGCTACTCGCAAATAATGACACTATCGCCGCTTAATCCAATCAGACTGACAAATGGCAATTTTCAATACAATTATTTGTGGGGGCTTTCACCAGACAATTACTTCCCAATTGCGAACCCTGTTGCTGTTGCGAAATTGAATATCAATCGAAATACAGCATATAGAGGGATTAGCAGAATAAGCGGAGAGATTAGATTCTTAAAACATTTTAGCTTAACCTCATTGGTTGGGGTCGACTTCATGTCAAATGAGGCCAAAAGAAAAATTCGACCTGAATTCATTATTCCGGGTACGCTAAAACCTGGAATGGGGCTTATTTCAAGCACCGACACCAGAGAAGCGAATATCATCACTACTAATATTCTCAGGTACGATCACACAATATCCAAAGATCATTCTATTAATCTGCTTGCGGGTCATGAAGCACAGATAAATACAAGGAAATACCTGACCCTCGAGTTTAGAGATATTTCAGCAAACCCTGATCAGGATCAATTGTATGGCAAGACACTTTCAATTGGATCTGGAAATGAATACAAACAAACACTGCTCTCCTACTTCGGACAGCTTAATTATAATTTCAGATCAAAATATTTTCTGAGTGGCAGCATCCGCACAGATGGTTCTTCACAATTTGGAAAGAAAAATCAGTTTGGAACATATTGGTCTGCAGGCATGGGATGGATTATTTCTGAAGAACCTTTTATGAAGCAGACCGGTAAGTGGCTAGACTATTTAAAGTTACGTGGCAGTTTCGGGCCGGCTGGTAACTCTTCGGCAATTCTGGACTACTACAGGTTTGATTATATCCGCATCTTACAAGCGCTTGGAACTATCGCGGTTGTTAGAGATCAGTCCAGAGAACCAGGGAACCAGGGTATACAATGGGAACAAACATTTACCTGGGATGCGGGCATCGAAATGCGATTAGCAAAAGAAAGAGTTTCCATAACTGCTGATATTTATAATAGAAAAACTTCAAACCTGATAGCCAATAGAATCCCACTCCCTATCAGCACAGGATACTATTATTTTACAGATAATGTCGGAGATATTCGAAATAGTGGAATAGAGTTATCCATTCGTGCAGTTCTTTTGAAAAAAAGGGATTGGAATTGGGTCTTTTCAGCGAACTGGAGTAGGAACAAAAACAAATTTCTAAAATCATATTACCCTAAGCAATCACTTGGCGCAGTTGCCAATGAAGTAGGCAGGGAATATAATTCTTTCTTTATGCCTGTTTGGGCAGGTGTAAATAAAGACAATGGACGGCCACAATGGATTGACTCGGTTACTGGAAAACCAACTGAATTCTATAATAAAGCAAGATTTGAATTTGTTGGAAAAACGCAGCCAGATGGATTTGGCAGCATCAACAATATGCTCAGTTATAAAGGCATTGAGTTGGAAATATCGTTTTACTATCAATATGGGTTTCAGATTTACGACAACTCTGCCATTCTTAATAACGATGGTGTTTATCCCTATTTGAATCAATCAAGAGACGCATTAGATCGTTGGCAGAAGCCCGGGGATATCGCAAAAAATCCCCGGAGGTTGCTCGATGGACAATCTCCAGGAGGAGGTGATCAGGGGACCTTACTCTCTACCAGATATCTTAGTGATGGGGATTTCATTCGACTTTCAAACCTTAAGGTTGCTTATAATTTCCCGAAATACATCACAGAAAAACTTTCCTTATCACAACTCAGGATTTATTTGTGCGGCAATAATCTGGCTACCTGGACCAAATATTCAGGTCAGGATCCTGAAAATGTGGTAAATGGACTAGGGGGAGTAGCCTACCCTCAACAACGAACTTTTTCGATCGGAGTGAACCTTGGTTTTTAATTGACAACAGCAACAGTATGAAACAAAAAAATATAACCTACTTTATTCTGCTTTTTATTATTTGCACATCCTGCAAAAAAAGCTTTCTCGACGTAAATACACAGAAAGAACCTACTCTGCAAGGATATGTAAAAGACCTCAACACACTTGAACACTACTTTAATGGCATATATCGTACACTGGGTGGTTTTTATGAGAGCGGTATTGGAGCAGCTTACCCTGAGCTGGTAGCAGATAATCTAAAAACCAATAATTCAAAAGTACTTATCCCTGCCTACACCTGGTCACAGCAAACTACTGAAAGTATGGGGCTTGTTATGGATGAAGGATCCGTCAATGCAACGGGGTTATGGAGCGGAGCAGGATATTATCTCATCAGAGCCTGTGATTTCGTATTAGAGGAAATTTCAAAATACAGAAGTGAGAACCCCTCAAAAGCTGACTTGATAAAAGGAGAGTCACTTGCGCTCAGGGCAATGATCCATTTCAGAATACTTAACATCTTTGCTCAGCCCTACAATTATACTTCAGACGCTTCACACGATGGCATACCTTATATCACCAGCTCAGATATTACGCTTGGATATGCGCGGGAAACGGTAAAAGCTGTCTATGAAAAGGTCATTGCTGATTTCGAAGAAGCGATAACGCTCCTTCCGGAACAAGCCTCAGACATTCGGAGAATCAACAGGACGGCTGTAAAAGGATTACTGGCCAGAGTATATCTATTCAAAGAAGATTATGCAAAAGCTAAACAACAAGCGGAAGAAGTTATCTCCCTATTTCCAATTATGTCAGTACCACAAGGCTATCCGAATGCCATATTCAAAAATTTACCTGCATCCCAAACTGAATCATTATTCCAAATAAGGCCAATAGACGTGACATTATTTTTGAATATATACCTCAGGTACGAAGAGGCAACCTATTTTGAAGCCACAAAAGATATAGCAGATATCCTGACTGAAAACCCAAATGACATCAGACAAAACTGGATTTCGAAATCAGGCAACAGATTTCTTGTAAGAAAATTCCCTACTGGAGTGGCAATTGAAAACCCAGCGATAAACTTCGAAGAATGTGCTTACTATCCAAGCGTAATCAGAACCTCTGAATTAGTATTAACAGCCTCCGAAGCTGCTGCCAAATTAAATGAAGAAGATGTAGCCCGAAAATATCTAAATGAAATCAGAAGAAGGTCAGATAATACAGCCTCTCCGATAATTGCATCGGGAGCTGAACTTATGGATTCTATATATAAAGAAAGAAGAAAAGAACTTTGTTTTGAAGGATGGCGGCTGTACGATTTACAACGATGGAAAGCAGGTATTCACCGAAAAGATGTTGATCCCAATTATCAACATGCTAAAGATCTTAATTTTCCCAGCGACAAAGCGATTGCACCAATCCCCATTCAGGAAATAAGATACGCAGGATTGAAACCTAACCCCGGCTATTAAATTCATTTAATTGAACATTTATGAAATTTTTATTTTCAGGATTATTCATTCTTCATTCTTTATCGCTGTTAGCACAACCTTCCAGAAATAATGATGTATCAGAAAAAATAACCATTGAAGGTACAATTCCCCCAGGCTATAGTAAGAACACAATTACGTTAGGCGGTTATCCTATTCCTGTAATTACTTTAAAGTCAGAAGATGAATTCTCAATTGAACAACCTGTACAGGAACGTAGTGCGAAATGGGAAATTAATTCATCAAAACCTGTATTTGTTTATGGACAATTTTTTAATTGTCCCCGCACAATGAACTTTCTATTGGAACCAGGAGACAACATTCACATAGAGTACACTGCTAATGAATACCCTGTATTCAAAGGAACCGGTGCAAAAAAATTTGAACTTACCTGGATATTATGCTATTTACTTGATAGCCTCAATAATAACAAAGAGTATTGGAAGATAATGCCAAGAAAAATTCCTGTGATAAAAGTTGAAGACTTTATTCGCTGGAATGCATATCTGGATGGAGAAATCCGAATTCTCATGCCAATACTTGAAAAATATGAACATCAGATATCCCATTATGCGTTTAGTGCTATTAAAGAAATGGTTCTGAATGAAATTGAGTATAAGAGACTTGAAGCATTTGAAAGACTTGTAAAATCAACAGAATATCTATATCTGCAATCAGATACTACCCTCAAAAATATTCCTCTGTTAACAAACGATGAGTTTTGTAAGCTATTTGATTCAACAATGAATGGACCAGCTGCTAACTGGCTTCAGTATGAAACACCAGTAGTAGGATTTGCTCACTATTATTATCAAAGGTCATTTCTGGATGGATGCAGGGAAAAAGGGAAGTTTATACGCAGTCAGGCTTCGGATAGTGCATTACTAGGAAAAGAAAAAGTAGACTCTTACGTTTTTAGATACAACCTTATCAAAAGAAAATACAAAGGGGTTATCAGAGAATCTGCCCTTGCGTGGTTTTTTCATTTCCCCAAAGGAGTATTGAAATCTATAGGTTTTGATCCTAAAATTGAAACGCTCTTGACAAGTTACTATAAGCAATCCGAATACCCGGAATATGCACGTGCGGTAAAGAATTTTGAATTAAGAATGCGAGATAAGAAGTCAGGTAGTAAAGACCTTCCCTTTACTCTGACCACAACTAGTGGTGAAGAAATAACTAAATCTCAATTGAAAGGGAAACTCACTCTTATCGATTTTTGGTTCACCGGGTGCAAAGGTTGCATTCAACTTAATCCTTACCTTTTGACGATAGAAAAGCAATTTCAGGGAAATCCTAATATACAATTTGTTAATGTTTCAGTGGATGAAGACAAGGAAAAATGGACTAGTAGTCTTATGCAAAAGAAATATACGACTGCGAATGGAATTTCTTTGTTTACATCTGGAATGGGTATGAATCATCCTTTACTAAAAAATTATCTGATTACCTCTTTTCCCGCACTCTTGTTATTTGACAACTATGGTCGAAGTATTTCGGAAGATTTCTATGCTGACCCCAGGAGGGATAGTGGAAAAAGCCTTACTAAGACGATTAGGCAACAACTTTCATTTATGAAAGACGGGCCGTTCATTTTTAACGGTGTAAACAATTCCGTAATCTATTCTCTGGACGGCTCTAATATCAATCATACGACCATCAGCTCAGATTCTAATACTGTTCTTTGGGTACAACCTGATTCAGGCCAACATTTTTCTTTTGAACTTAAGAAAAAACTTCAAACTGAACCATCTACTTTTAAGCAACCATCCAGGATGTTTATTTTTTCAGATATTGAAGGCAATTTTGAGGCTCTTAGAAAATTACTCATTGCCAATGGTGTGATCGACGAAAACTTTAATTGGACTTTTGGTAATGGGCACATTGTTTTTAACGGCGACATGTTCGACAGGGGGCTTCAAGTAACTGAGTGCCTTTGGTTACTTTACTCTCTTGAAAATAAGGCAATCCAATCTGGAGGTTATGTTCATTACATACTTGGAAATCATGAAATCATGAACCTACAGGGAGATCACAGGTATACTCAAATCAAGTATAAGCAAAATGCGGCACTTCTTAATCAGACCCCAAGAGATTTATATGGCCAGCAGTCAGAATTAGGAAGATGGCTTCGTACAAAGAACATTGTAGAAAAAATAGGGAATATGCTGTTTATTCATGGAGGGATATCCACCACAATTAACCAAACAGGCCTTTCGCCAGAAAAGATCAATCAAATTGCCAGGCCATATTATGATAAAATTGGAAGTCAATATCCTGATAGCCTTGTTAAGATGGTTATGAATGACAGAGGGGGAATTTTCTGGTACAGAGATTATTACCAATTGGAGAGGAATAAGATTGAACCAGTAATTGATGCAACTCTTCATTTATTTAAGGTTGACCACATTTTTACCGGCCACACCATTGTTGCAGATACAGCAACTGTTCATTTCAATGGGAAGTTATTCAATACAGATACGCGCCATGCTGAAGGGAAGTCTGAAGGAATTTATATAGAGAATGGATCATTCTATAGAGTAAACGAAAGAGGAGATCGAAAGATCTTATTCAAGAATTCAATGAGGACAGGAATTGAGCATCTCTCGAAAATGTAATCTTGCACTGCACTAACAATGCAGTACTAGTTAATAATTTAGTAATGGTATTTAAACCGGCCGGTTTGTGCCCTTAAAATCATTATTAACTAAAAAGTTCATTGTTATGAAAAAGTTATCATTCAAAAACTTATCATTACTCGGCCTTGTACTGATGGGTGCGTCTGCTCTTACTGCTGCTATTGTTCCAGCAAAAAAAGATAAACAAGTTGGTCAGGGAAACAACAATGGCAGACTTCTCGCCTTCAGCGCAAGTGCAGGTCCACAAAATGTCGTTTCTTGTGTTATTGCAACAGGCACACCTTCTTGTACTGTAACTGATGCAAGCTTTGTTGCGTCTACCACCGGTAGAGGTTTGGCTGACAGCTATGTAGGATTGAATAACAATATGCAAACTATTGGAAATACTTCCCAAACTGCTGCAGAACCTGAAGATCAACAAAGCGTTGTTGTTGTGGTATTGCCATAATTCAATTAATGATTTGAATAAGAGGAACTGTTTTAATAATAAATACAGTTCCTTTTTCTTTTCCATATCTGCATTGTCTTGAATACAAACTACAGCATCCATTCTTAATCTTCCACTGCAGCCTCATTGCAGTGACACTGCATAAATTTAGTATATGAATACGCATCCGTATTTTACCCCATTTTGCATATTGGTACTGATATTTGCTTGCATGCTTACACCCGGATGCGGGGCATCTTCCGCACCCCATACCAAGCATGTACATCAAAATCCGTCATATAAGCATATCACAATCAAAACTGGCGACACAATCAGTTTTCCTCTTTCCGAACATCATTATAATAATATAAGTGCTTCAAATTTCTTTGTTAGTAATGGCCGTTCATTTGTTAGCTTTTATGATAAGGGCTCTAAATCTGTACTTGTATATGATTTCAATACCCGAGAATTGGTCAAAGCTTCCCCTTTGATTAATTGGGTCAGGAAAACCAAGCTTGACAAAGCTTCGATGTATTTCATAAATTTTGACAGCATCTTCGTAACTACCCAGGAAAGTTTATACCTCTTCGATAGTTCAGGCCAAATCCATAAAAAGATCGATTTTTTTACTGAAAAAGAAAAAACCGGCACTGTTAATAATACTGAGCCGGCAGTTGTCAAAGGAAACTCAGTATTCGTGGGAGTTAAGACAGTTTTATCAGAAAAATCATTGGGAGCTCATAAAAAATGGTGCCCTTTATACAAAATAGATTTGGAAACAGGGCAAAAAGAAATGGCCTACAAGTTGCCAGATATTTATCACAAAGATCTCTATGGATATCCGTACATGGATTATAGTTATTGCATCAACGATAAAGGTAATTTCATTTTTAGTTTCGCTGCTGATACCAGCATATATGAAACGGATATTAATACTTTCAACATTTCATATAACGCTCAGAGCCGTTTTCATAAAGGAGCAATTCCTTCACTTTCCCGTGATGAGATCTCAGGGCCTGGAACCTACAAAATATATTCATTGAGAGATTCCTATGGCCCCATTATATATGATCCATTCAGGAATATATACATGCGGCAGGCAAAACAGGGGATGTCAGAAGCTGAATTTGATTCAAAAAAAGGCTTTAAGAAAAGAACGATCATTCTGCTCGATAGCAGTTTTAAGATCTTTGGAGAAGTTGAAACAAATAATGAATTCTCTTTTTCCTCAATGTTCTTCAGTTCGGATGGACGCCCATATGTTCGGGTAAACTCACTTGACGAGCAGGCATTACACTTCACAGACATTAGATTTGAATTTGAAACTCATTCAAAAGAGGTAGCATTAATTCCAAAAAACAAATAGTGCCATGAAAATGATTTCATTAATTGTATTAGTCGTAATTCTTACTGCTTGCGGTAGCAAAACCTCGAATACAGTTTCTGACGTTGAATATATTCAAAAGCACAGCGAACAAATAGATCTGTTTAACCGGCTTTGTTCTGTATTCCAACTAAAAAACGAGACAGCTACAATCCAGGATTCAGTGTCTTTCCTAATATTGCCAGTACAAGCGAGCTGCCCTAGCTGTAGAAAAAAAACAATCGATAGTATCATGAGTAATATTGAAAGGCTTCCAGCTAAACACTATATCTTAATCGCGGCAAATGGAGGACGCAAGACCATCGGGGGGTATTTCCTGGAGCAACAATATAAAATACCCAGTCAAACCAAATTTTTCTTGCTGGATTCGCTGAATATATCATTCAAACTGAATCTTTATGAAGACAAGCCTACTTTTTATTATACATTCAATGGTAAAGCATATAAAAAAGTGGCCGCACGCCCTTCCTCTGTGCGAGAAGATCTCCGCGAATTTTTCTCGGGATACAGATTAGTTAAAAATAAAAAAGCATCCAATTCATGAGCAGATCAGCTAAGATATCATTGGGAATTCCTAATGCTCATGCTGAAGGAAGATATTTTTCTTTCCCCTTAAAAAAAACAATCCTGCCTGAACCTTGTGAATTTCCAGAAGCTTCCCAAATGTTTATTATTTCAGATATTGAAGGAAATTTCAAATCACTGACCAGAATCCTAACTAAAGGAGGCGTTGTTGACAAATACTTACATTGGATATTCAATGATGGACATCTGGTAATTCTTGGAGATTGTTTTGACAGAGGGCCCGATGTGATTGAATGCCTTTGGCTGATTTATTCTTTGGAAGAACAAGCCCATAAAAATGGAGGATATGTACACTTTATATTAGGCAATCATGAGATCATGAATCTAAATGGAGACTGGCGGTACATCCATCCCAAATATGCACTTTCTACGAATGAAAACTCCCCCCCCATTGCTTTGTACCACGGTAACCAGGAATTATGGAGATGGTTATGTTCTAAAAACATACTGGAGATTGTCGGAAAAATCCTTTTTGTCCATGGAGGTATCTCACCTACAATTCTACAAAAAAATCTAACTGTCAGACAAATTAATGACCTGGTAACTCCCTGGTATCATCGATTAGCAGATCTTCCCGAAACAGATCCAGCATTTCTACTTCTCCATTCAGAAGATGCGCCTATTTGGTACAGAGGATATTACAGAAATGAAGTGGATGAATTATTTATTGATAAGGTGCTTACTGCATATAAAGTCCAGACTATTGTAACCGGACATTCCATGGTTGAAAAAGTTAGTGGTTTTTTCAACAACAAATTAATCGATGTTGATACTGATCATGCCAATGGTATAACGGAAGGCTTGTTGATCAGAAAGGGAGGCTTTTATCGAATCGGAAACCTTGAACATAAAGACAAAATCAAGTAAGCTCAAAACCTCCATCAGGAATATTTGAAATTTCCTGAACATCAGCCGGATCAAAATAAAGCATTTTCGCATTGCACCAATCGACCATCAGCAAACCGAATTGTTCCATGACTTTCATCAACTCCTCCTCTACACTCTCGAAATCATGCAGACACAAAGTTAAGATCGTTCCATTTTTGCAGATGCCATAGAACGTATTGTTCTCAGTTTGGATAAAGAAGCTATCAATTACAAACCCTGTATTCATAATTACCCTGCCTGAATCCTTAATTTTTAATATTGCGCAAAACTTTTCAAAAGGAATTTCCAACCAATGATCGGAAACCAACAAACGCTGATGTATCTGAAGAAACCCTAACAAGGGAGAAGGGCTATTTTCCGGTAACAGGGTTTTCTCAATTGCATTAATTTCTTCGCGCACTAAGTCTTTTATGGTAATGGAGAAAAACTCCATTTGACGCCAGTCTTCTTTAAGTATTGATAATAATTTAGCATTATCCTCAGAATAAATTGATATTGCCGGATCTGGTATTGCCATTGTAGGCACTGAAAAACGTTCTTCATTATTAAAATCCGCAACTTCAGAAACCGTGAGAAGAATTTTTCTTGACATAAAGTATGACGGCTCTCTCAATTCATTTACTTCAATAATTCGCCACTCTTTTCCTCCTATGGATAAAATCGTAGGCCTATTGAATACTGCTGGAATAAGTTTTTCGTCGATTTTGAAATTACCAAGGAGCTTTTCATTGTGAAGTTCTTTCAGCAGAACAGTCACCTTTTTTTTGAAAAGCCCAGCTACTCCATCTGCAATTGCAAGATATTTCATATTCAGGATCAGAGATTTCTAATTAATAATTTACTCCTGTTTCTAATGCTACATTACCCCATTTGAATTGGTGATTGGTTTCAAATGGAAAAGAAGCAATATCCGGGTAACAAAATCTAAGAAGAAAATGAAGCACTCCACTATTACCAGTCATAAAGGCAGCTGTTGGTTGCCGTTCATGCTCTACTTGCCACCAGGGTCCGTATTCCATATGCTGCTTTCTCACATGAAGCAACAAGTTTGCAATCCATCCCGCTCTTTTTAACCATACTTCTTCTTCAAATACTTTGTAGGCTTCCAGATATACCTCGCCTAAACTGCTCAAGCCATGACATTGACTGAAATTGTTTTCAGTGATATTTTCTGGATAGCCGAGCAAGGTCCGCGTAGCATATGATTTATAAACAGGGTTTCTAAGTATTTCGTAAGCCTTAATAAATGTTTGCGCGATGCCTACTTCGCCTGAACACCACCAGGTGTAGCGTTTTCTACTTTCTTTCCTCCAGATCAATGCGCCCGAAAATGTAGATGATTGCGATATCAGGCAATGAAGACCAGCCTCAATAGCAGCAAAAACCAGCGTGTTCTGAGTCCTTCTATAATATTCAAGTAGAAAAAAAACTATTCCCGCAATGCCATATGCAAAACTAACATGCACTCTTTTCCCATTATCATTGGCTCCTCTCAACCATGCCCCGCCAGGCAGCTGTTCAGAAAGCAAATTCGAAGCGATTAGCTCTGATGTCACACTTGTTGAACCATTATTGAAGAGTGATTCAAAAAACAGTAAAGCCAACCCTTGACCTGCTACACCATTAAGATGATCAAGATGAGGATTATCCTTATCAAGAAAGTTCCGAATAATTCCGGCATACTCTTCAGAGAAAGGTATCAATCCGTTTTTCATTGATTCTATATAGGTCATTGCAATACCAGAAGACCCAAAATACAGACCGGGTGAGGAGCTGGTCACGTCTTTGATATATTTATTTTGTATCAATTCAAGACCTCTCGAAATTGCCGGCCGGCAAGGAGATATATCGAATCCTGCTTTGGCGGCCTGGCTCAAAAAATAAATAGGCCCTGCTGCACCATTGTAAAAACTTCCATACCAAGCCTTATTGATTTTGCTTTTTTCTGGCGCCTGAGGTAATTTATGGTTTTCAGCAAACCATCCTTTATCTGGATCTGCCATCAAAGGAGAGCCCAAAGTTACAATAGCCTCCTGCAGAATTTCCGTCATGTCGATCCTCGAAAATGGAGATGTTGTAATTTTTTTTAGGCCGGTTCTCTTCTTAAGGGCGTTCTGGTATAGGATCAGTGTATTTCTTATTTCCGAAATGGATGGTCTTTTCGCTGGATCAGTATCCAAAATTCGAATTACCATTTCTGATAAACCAGGTTCAGAAATCAGAAATCCTATCCTCGCCTCCATATGATCTTTGGGTTGATGCGTTAATTTAGCCGGAGACATCCCAGTAAAAACATGGAGTATTAAAGCACCTATTGAAAAAACATCCTCCTCGAAGCCAGGGACACTTATTGCTTCCTGCTCAGGAGACATATATCCAAAGGTTCCAAGTTCAAACGGAGGAGAGGGGAAGTTTTCCGTAACAGAAAAGCTCAACTCCAAATCAATTAAGGCCACTTTCCCATTCTTCCTGATCATAAAATTACCACCAGTGGCATCCCTGTGAACGACTCCGTTTTTATGCAAGCTGCTAATCAGATCAGTTATTTGAATTAGATAATCAAGAAATCGAACTCCAATCTTCCCTCCAAAAAGTAGCTCCTGTCTTAGTTTTTTTTCATTTTTTCTTATCAATCCACCCAAAAACTTCCCTTCCAGGACCCACAACCCCACAAAATAATTTCCATT
>CAZGSG010000154.1:0-801 GCA_964528095.1 uncultured Terrimonas sp. | reverse complement strand
GGCCTATTCCATCTCCTTCTATGACTGCAATGTGTTTTTTCATGTTTTCTTATCAATCCACTCAGAGACTTCCCTGCCAGGAGCTCAATCACCAGATAATAATTTCCATTTTCTTCAAAACTTCCAAGCAGCTTGGGTATCCGTACTTTCTTCTGAAGCTGCTTATGTAGTTTTTCCTGCCATATCAGTCTGTCCCGGATATCGCGGCCATTCTTATCTTTCGTATCACCAAAAGTTCCCTCCTTGATCACACAAAACCCCCACTTCGTCAGACTTTTGATATACAAACATTTCACTACATCATTCTTCTGGCTCTCTTTAAAACTCTTCACCACAATATAATTATACCCAATCCGCTTCCCTGCTTTCTTCTCCACCTTCCCTTTCTTCTCCCCTTCTTCCAATGGCAATTCATTCACTCCTGTGATTGTTTCAGCTTTCATAGCCCTAGAATTTATTAGTACATTAATAACCAGCAATCCATCCACTACTAATTTACTTCCTCCTCCTGCAGTTATACCGCAGTGGATTATTAACAATACTAGCCGGTCTTTTTGGGCTTTAGATCCTTGGGTAAGAATGATATATTGAAGCTTCCTTCTTCATCATAATAATAACTCTGCCGGTAACTATTGAACTTGATCGGAGCTCCTAACTCTTTCATCAAGTTCAAATATTCATACACACTCCGCTCAGATATCCCGAGCTTATCTGCGAGTTCTACCGGTGTACCGGTAGCTTTGATTCGGATAAGTTGATCTATCCGCACCAGGCGCTGAAAGATCTCTTTTTGCATAGAAC
>CAZGSG010000153.1:0-13376 GCA_964528095.1 uncultured Terrimonas sp. | reverse complement strand
CTTGCGGCAGCCGGAATTGTAACTATAATTTTTAAGAAAATAAAACAGCCGGTCGTACTGGGCTATATACTCGCCGGGTTTCTGGTAGGGCCACATTTTCATTGGTTGCCTACTGTACTGGAAAGTGAAAATATCAAAATATGGGCGGAAATAGGCGTTATCTTTTTGTTATTCAGCCTGGGTCTCGAATTTAGTTTTAAGAAACTGCTGAAGGTAGGAGGGTCTTCTTCCATCACCGCCGTGGTAGAAGTAATAGTTATGCTGCTGATCGGTTTTGGAACCGGGCGTATGCTTGGCTGGTCCAATATGGACAGCCTTTTTCTCGGTGGTATTCTTTCTATTTCATCTACCACTATTATCATCCGTGCATTCGAAGAATTGGGCATCAAAACCCAGTTATTCGCAACACTTGTGTTTGGTGTGCTGATCGTGGAAGACCTGGTTGCAATTGTTTTGATGGTGCTGCTTTCGACACTTGCGGTCAGTCAGCAATTTGCCGGTACGGAGATGCTGCTCTCTGTACTGAAACTTGTATTTTTCCTGGTCATCTGGTTTGTATCGGGGATCTTCTTTATCCCGACTTTTCTGCGAAAAGCTAAAAAGCTACTGAACGACGAAACCTTGCTGGTGGTATCTCTTTCATTATGTCTGCTGATGGTTGTTTTCGCCGCAGCTGTCGGTTTTTCCCCAGCACTGGGCGCTTTTATCATGGGTTCTATACTGGCAGAAACAACAAAAGCCGAACATATCGAACACCTGATAAAACCCGTAAAAGACCTTTTCGGGGCAGTGTTTTTTGTATCGGTTGGAATGATGATTGACCCGCAGACGCTTGTAACCTATGCCTGGCCAATTGCATTGATCAGCCTGATCACCATTGTGGGAAAGTTTCTTAGCTCTGCCGCCGGTGCATTATTATCAGGACAGACCTTACAGACCTCGGTACAAACGGGTATGAGCCTTGCCCAGATCGGTGAGTTCTCATTTATCATAGCTACGCTTGGCCTGACATTGAAAGTGACCAGTGCTTTTTTATACCCGATCGCAGTGGCTGTATCAGCTATTACTACTTTGACCACGCCTTATCTGATACGTTCGTCTAAACCTTTTTATAAATGGATTGAAAGAAAAATGCCTGCTAAATGGGTGACGGCGCTTTCAAATTACGGCTCACCGTCAGCGAATGTAAATGTCACAAGTGACTGGTGGATCGTATTGCGATCCAAACTATTCAATATCGTTTTGTTGTCCACTTTATTATCTAGTATCGTATTTGTATCTGCGCGTCACGCTTTGC
Organism: uncultured Terrimonas sp.; assembly: GCA_964528095.1. Classification (GTDB taxonomy): domain Bacteria; phylum Bacteroidota; class Bacteroidia; order Chitinophagales; family Chitinophagaceae; genus CAZGSG01. The sequence goes on along the minus strand of CAZGSG010000153.1, from coordinate 12,079 downwards.
CCTATATTATGACGCATATGGAAGGTTCGACCTTATTAAGAATCGGGCTGGCTTTTGTTACTTTGCTGATAATGGCCCCTTTTTTATGGGCACTGGCATTGCGTACCAGTTATAGTCCATCTTATATAAAAGTGCTGGCGATCCGGAAATATAAAGCATCGCTTTACATCATCCGGTTTATCAGGCTTTGCCTGGCTGCTGCTTTTATAGGGTATCTTATGTCACAGTTTTTTTCCGTGTACGCGGGTATCATCGCTATATTGGCCATCCTCTTTATCCTTTTCAGGTTTACAAAGAAGATCCAGGCCTTTTACGATCGTATAGAATCACGTTTTATATCCAATTATAATCAGCGGGAAATAGCCACAGCAAAAAAGAACCGGTCAGAACTCGCCCCCTGGGACGCGCATATAGTGCCTATTAATATCACCGCGGAATCAGCTGCTATCGGTAAAAGCCTGCTGGAACTTCAATGGAGAGAATTGGTGGGGATAAATGTGGTATTGATAAAACGTGGAAACAATAATATTCCCGTGCCGGGTAGAGATGAAAAAGTATACCCGGGTGATGAATTATTCATACTTGGAACAGACGCCCAGATAAAACGCCTGCAGGCTATTATCCGGCCACCAAAGTCCAGACAGGCTGAAACCATTTTCAGTTCAGAGGTGCTGTTGAAAAGCATCAGTATTGAAACGGACTCAGTTTGTATTGGAAAAACCATTCGCGGTTCAGGCATTAAAGAAAAAATAAAAGGTCTTGTTGTCGGTGTTGAACGAAATGGAGAAAGAATATTAAACCCGGAATCTGACTTTGTATTTAAGGAAAATGATCTTGTTTTCCTGGTAGGGGATGAAAAACTATTGCCTTCCTTATTTAAATAAAAAAGCCAGTACTATAGGTTGCTTTTTAGATTTAACCATTTATAAAAATTGATTACTGATACACTTTACAGTATTCTTTTAAGGTCCCTGCATATAATGAATGGTAATTAATCTAACCAGCCTTTTTAGCGATAAACTCAAAATAGAACGCATAAAAAAAGGAGCTTTTAAAGCTCCTTTTTTTATATACTTACCAGCCTGTTTAAACACTTGCAGGTTTTTCCTGTGTAGTGGTTGGTTTAGCCGGAGATGAAGAAGATTTTTTTCTACCACTGCCCAAATCGAGCAGGATGGGAGCAGCGACAAATACAGATGAATAGATACCGGTAACCACACCGATCAGCATCGCAAAGGCAAAGCCTTTGGTTACTTCACCACCCACCAGGAACAAGATGAGGATAGTCAGGAATACTGTCAGCGAGGTCATAACCGTACGACTCAATGTTTCATTGATCGCCCTGTTGATCGTTTGAGCCAACGGCGCGGAAGGATATAGTTTCCGGTCTTCCCGGATCCTGTCAAAGATGATCACCGTATCGTTCATAGAGAAACCGATTACCGTCAACAATGCCGCAATAAAATGCTGGTCGATTTCAAGTGGGAAGGGAACGATATTCTTCGCAAATGAGAAAACGATCAATGTTACGAAAACGTCGTGCAATAGCGCCACAATCGTTCCTAAAGAATATCTCCAGTCGCGGAAACGAATAAAGATATACAGGAAGATTACAAACAATGCGAATATGGTTGCTTTATAAGCACCTTGTTTCAGGTCATCTGAAATGGTTGGCAATACCTTGGACGATTTTAATATTTTAGCCGAAGGGTAGGCCTTTAAACCATCAAAAAGTTTGCTTCTGACTATTGAGTCAGTAGATGGACGTGAATCTGTAATAAGATAAGGGCTGATAATATCCAGTGTCCTTGAATCTCCTACAGTTTTGATCACGGCGTTCTCACCCTCAAATGCTACTTTCAGATTATCGCGGATCTTCTCTACCTCACTTCCAACCGGATGATCGAATCTTACAGTATAACTGCGTCCACCTTCAAACTCCACACCATAATCAAACCCGTTAAAGAAAGAAGCAACACCCAGTGCCAATACCACGAATGAAATGATATACGCTACTTTACGGAACTCAATAAACTTGTAGTTGGCATGTTTGAAGATTTTACGGGAAATTCCTGTAAAATATTCAAGATGTCGTTTTTTATTGGTGAATATATCACTGATCCAACGGCTCACAAGGATACCGCAGAATAAGGATAAGAGAATACCAATGATCTGTGTGGTAGCGAATCCTTTTACAGGACCAAGACCAAAATAGAATAATATGATTGCCGTAAGCAGGGTAGTGATGTGACCATCCAGTACAGGGGGCAATGACCGCCTGTAGCCTTCATTGATCGCGGGTATATATCCCTTGCCCCTGGTCAGTTCTTCTTTGATACGCTCATAAATAATAACGTTTGTATCCACCGCCATACCGATCGTCAGTACAAGACCGGCGATACCGGGTGCAGTTAGTGTAGCTCCCAGTCCCGCAAGTACACCCACGGTGAAAAGAAGGTTAAGAATAAGGGCGATATTGGCAATCCAGCCGCTGGTGTTGTAATAAACCAGCATCAACAGGAAGATAACCACGAAAGAGATAGCGAAGGCCATCATACCATCATTGATCGCTTCTTTACCGAGCGTGGCACCAACTTCCTGTTCCTGTACGATCTTGGCAGGAGCAGGTAATTTACCCGCTTTAAGAATGTTTGCAAGATCCTGTGCCTCGATAACTGTAAAACCACCACTGATCTGTGAAGTACCTCCTTCAATCGGGCCATTTACATTGGGAGCAGAATAAACAATATTATCGAGTACAATAGCGATTGGTTTACCAACATTCTCTGTTGTCATTTTAGCCCAGTCCCTTGCACCACCCGTGGTCATTTCCATTCTAACCTCAGGTTTTCCACTTTGGTCGTAGTCGGCGCTTGCTGTTCTTACGGCATCACCTTCTATTTTAGCTTTATCACGGCCAAAAGTTTTGATCGCATACAGGTCGAGATAAGGCAATAATTTACCCTTATCATTTCTTTGCGGCTTACCATACATCCAAACAAGTTGTGCAGGAAAAGCACTTCTCACTGCCGGTGATTCCAGGTAACTACGGGCTTTTGCTGTATCCTTAGCAAGTACAGATGCAATTGCCGCGACGAAGTATTGTTGTCCTTTCTCATCCTGTCTGGGTGGAATAAAATTGATAATACTGCCGAGGTGTTTTTGGGCATCTGCAAGATCAGCGCCCTGTTTATCGAGTGGGGCAGGAGTAAGTGAATCATTTTTTCCGCCGAGGTTCTTTAACGAATCTTCAGGGCTAGTCGTTTTGTTTGAATCGGGTTTAACACCACCTGTTGAATCAGGTGTGGTGGTTTTACCACCCATCATAGCATAAAAAGCCGCGTCTGCTTTTCCAATGCTCGCATCCAATTCGGCTATATTGTACACCTCCCAAAACTGGAGATTTGCAGTTGATTGCAGATATTTTCTAACCCTTGCTTTATCCTCAATACCAGGAAGCTCAACGCTGATGGTTTGACGATCACGATCAGGATTTATATTGGGCTGAGCCACACCAAACTGGTCGATACGGGTTCTGATAACGCGGAATGTATTCTCAAATGCATCCCTGGCAAGACCTTCAAGTACGCCGATCACCTTTGAATCACTGTCGCCTACTTTGATCTCGTCCTTATTAGAAGCTGCAAACAGGCCTGATAACTTACCGCTGCCAGCCAGTTTTTCGTACTCTTCTGAAAAAAGCCTGATAAAGTTGGCATCGCTGTTCGCTTTGCGTTTATCGGCATTTTCAATAGCCTTCTGGAAATTCGGATCTTTTGAATTGTTGGAAAGTGTCTTCAGCAAGCCCGTCATTTCCACTTCCATGGTAACGTTCATGCCGCCCTGGAGATCCAGTCCAAGGTTCAACTCTTCTTCCTGTGCTTTTTGATAGCTGATAGCACCGGTGATACCATAGGTGATCGTTTCATCCCTGGTCTCAGTTTTAAGACGGTTTAATTCAACTGTGTAGAGCGAATCGTAAGGCTCACCCTTTACATCAGGATGAGTGGAGTTCATAAAACTTTTAGCACGTGCTTCCAATTTCTTTTCGTGACTCCGTACAAACCAGGTAAAAGAAAGCTGGTAAATAGAATAAACAATAAGCAGGATCGCAAAGAATCGAACCAAACCTTTCAGTTGCATACGTTGTTGTGATTTACATTTTTAATGTCTTTACTGCACACAATAGCAAGCGGGTAAAGACACCCAGGGATTTTTAAAGAGGTGCAAAGATAGGGTTTTCAACTATAAATAGAACAGTCGCGACGCCGGTTTTTAAGGGACTCATTTATGTCTATTTATCTCTTTTTCAACACATTAAAGATTAAATAGAAAAACCCTGAAACAGTTACGAAAAAGGGTGTATGAGGCGGCTATGCCTCGGGGTATCTCTCTTTTTTATTTACCAGCCGCCGCCGACACTATCATCAGCCAGCCACTCTTTGCCGTTTGCGCGGTATTCCAAAACACCCAGGCAGCTCTTTTATAAATGCCCGGCTTGTCCATTTCCAATGGAATAACCAATAATGTACTTTATTCCTTTATTGCCTTGTCTAATTGATAAAGCCGTACAGCAAAAAGATGCTTTTTGACAATATTGGATAAATTGTAGCATGAAGAAGAGAATTATAATTTGCTTAACGGGCCTGTTCTTTGTTTTGCAAGCATGTACTTCTGCAAAGCATCCGGGTAATATAGACGGCAATTTAAAGGAGCAAGACCAAACAAGGATGAACATGAATAAGGATAATTTTCTGGAAGAACTAATGAAGCATCAGGGATCACAATTTGATTCAATTCTTCAAAACAGGAATGTATTGAATGTCCAGGTTATTTATACCCGCATTGATCGTAACAGCAAGGGAAAACCTTCTTTTACAGATTATCTGTTCAATGTCGATAATAGTCATTATTTCTATCCCGCGTCAACGGTCAAATTTCCTGTGGCCATTCTCGCATTGCAACGATTAAATGAACTGAAGATAGCCGGTCTGAACAAAAATACCGTCATGCTTACTGATAAAGAAGGAGACGTACAAACATCTGCAGAACATGATTCTTCTTCTGCCAATGGCCGGCCAAGTATTGCGCAGTATATTAAAAAGATCTTGCTGGTAAGCGATAATGATGCATTCAACCGGCTGTATGAGTTTCTTGGACAGGAATATATAAACACGAGTTTACATAAAATGGGCTATAAAGATGTGCAATTAATTCATCGCCTGGATATCTCTCTGACAGAAGCGCAAAACAGGCATACTAACCCGGTCCGTTTCCTGGACGAAAATGGGAAACTTCTCTATGAAAAACCAGGGCAGGAAAGCCGCTTGCCATACGCTTTGCGTAATGACTTCCTGGGAAATGGTTATATGAAAGGCGGGCAACTGATAACGAAGCCATTTGATTTCTCTCAAAAGAACCGGCTATCGCTAGAGGACCTGCACAGTATTCTTCGCAGCGTTATGTTTCCTGAAAGTATGCCTGCAAAAAAAAGGTTTAACCTGACAGCGGATGATTATGCTTTCCTGCACAAATACATGTCAATGTTCCCCGGAGAATCAGGTTACCCGCATTATGACAGTATTGCATTTGGAGAAACATATGTAAAGAACTGGATGTATAATAAAAAAGACCGGATGGAACCAGGTATTCGCATTTTTAATAAAACGGGAACTGCATATGGATACCTGATTGATATTGCCTATATCGCTGATTTTAAGAACGGGATCGAATTTATGGTCAGTGGAACTATCTACTGCAATGGTGATGGAATTTTTAATGACGACAAATATGACTATGACCAGCTGGGATATCCATTTTTCAAAAACCTCGGCCAGATCCTCTATGAATATGAATTGAAAAGGCACCGAAAAAACAGGCCGGATCTTTCGACCTTACAATTCAATTATCATACGGAATAGAGGCGTTTATATCGCAACAAGGTAAGAAGTCGCTTATACAAAAATCAACTTATAGAATAACAATCATTCGTTTTTATTATGGAATTAAAAATTCCTTTAAATGATTTCATGTATCGATGCTTTTGTTTGTTGAATAACCCTTCTTCTTTCTTTCAATTTCATACATTTGCAACTCGTTAGCCAACCGGCCAGCAATCAACTTTTATTATTCAAACAAAACCCCATGCAGTTATCTTCTTTTTTGCAGCGTTTCAATGAACCAGAAACTCTTAAAATGGCAAAACTTGGACGTGAATTACGTGCCAAAGGAATTGATGTAATCGACCTTAGTCTTGGTGAGCCTGATTTCGACACCCCCGAACATATTAAGGATGCCGCAATTAAAGCAATAAAAGATAACTGGAGTCACTATACACCGGTACCCGGTTTTCTCGATCTGCGGGAAGCAATTTGCAGCAAATTAAAAAGAGATAACGGGCTTGATTATAAACCAGAGAATATTGTTGTATCAACAGGAGCTAAACAAAGCCTGGCCAACACCATCCTTGCTTTGGTAGATGAAAATGATGAAGTGATCATTCCTACTCCTTATTGGGTCACTTATAGTGAACTCGTAAAAATCGCAAGGGGAAGGGTAGTGGAGATAAAAACGACTGCAAAAGAAGGATTCAAGATCTCTCCAAAACAACTGGAAGCAGCAATAACTCCGCATACGAACGTATTTCTTTTTTCATCTCCCTGCAATCCAAGTGGTGCAGTATACAGCAAAGACGAGTTGGAAGGCCTGGTGAATGTTTTTAGAAAATATCCAAACATTACCATCATCTCCGACGAGATCTATGAATACATCAATTTTGTTGGCAAACATGAAAGTATTGCGCAGTTCGAGGATATAAAAGACCGTGTTGTTATTGTCAACGGATTGAGTAAAGGATTTGCAATGACAGGCTGGAGGCTTGGTTATACCGCTTCAAGCGTAGAGATCGCAAAGGGCAGTGAAAAGATACAGGGCCAGTTTACCAGCGGTACCTGCTCCATTACACAGAAAGCGGCTGTGACCGCACTGACCACGGATCTGCGCCCAAGTCTGGAGATGGTAGAAGAATTTGCACGCCGCAGAAAAAGAGTATTGGAACTGGTGAGCGATATCCCTGGTATCGAATGCTCCGACCCTGAAGGCGCTTTTTATATCTTCCCGGATATCAGTGCTTATTATGGTAAATCAGATGGACAAACAGTAATTCATACATCCGGTGATTTTTGTATGTATCTACTGAATACTGCAAATGTTTCTTCAGTAATGGGTGAGGCATTTGGAGATCCGGATTGCGTTCGTTTTTCTTTTGCGAATAGCCTTCCAAAAATCGAAGAAGCCTGGGCACGCATTAAAAAAGCCTTGCTGAATCTGAAATAGATCAGCACAAATTATTAAAAGGTCGACATTTAACCGGGAGAGTTCCTGTTTTGAATGCCGACCTTTTAGTTTCTATTCTGCCTGTGGCTAGAGTGGCCTGATAAAAATTCTTCATGCAATGCCAGTACCTGTGGGATAAGTAAATGCTGTTCATCATTGGTGATGATCCTGTCGCAGCGTTTCATTTTTTCTTCCTCGTCCAACTGTCTGTTCATACGGTGTACCACTTCTTCTTCGGTAATTCCGTCACGTAGCCGGGTACGGGCTATTCTTAGTTGACGGGGGGCATATACACCTATAATCAGGTCGAGAGAAGCTGCTGAGCCGCTTTCAAATAACAAAGCAGCTTCTTTTATTGTATAGGGGGATGTTTGGCTTTTCATCCATTCTCCCGCATGCCTGATCGTAGCGGGATGTGTGAGGGAATTTAGCAGGGCCAGTTTTTCCGGGTCATTAAAAACAATACCGGCAATATAACTACGGTTCAACCCATTATTGTCATACGCTTTGATCCCGAAATGCCGAATGATCATTTCTTTAATACCCTCGTCTTCATTCATCAGTTTTCTTGCGGCCTCATCAGCGTAATACACGGGAATGCCAAGCAGTGCGAAGATCTTCGCTACCGTGCTTTTACCACTGCCTATGCCACCGGTTAGACCAACATGAATCATTAAAAGAGTTATTAAATTAAAATCCAAGGTAAAAAACAAAACCGGATGATAAGACATCCGGTTTGTTTAAGTTTTCTGACTGACTGAAAATATTATTTTTTCTCAGCTGCAACTGGTTTGTTCAGCGCTGCTGTCCAATCCATGCTGATCGCGGATTTTTCTATTTTGATATAGCTGCCCGGGCTGACTTCTATTGAAAGAGTTCCATCTTCATTTACTTTATTGATGGTGCCGTGAATACCTGCGATAGTCACGATCTTGGCGCCTTTCTGCAGGTCTTCAATGAATTTTTTCTGATTTTTCGCTCTTTTGTTCTGGGGCCGTATAAAAAACAGCCAGAATACAACGATCATTAACCCAAGAAAAATCAATGTGGAACTATTTCCGAAAGGGCCTGATGCTGTTGGTTTTGCTTGTAATAACGTGATAACGTAATCCATCTTTTTGGTTTTTTATTTGGTTATTTCTGCTCTGAACTCGAGGTTTGTTGAAACACTGGGTTTGGTATTGGCCGTCACTGTAATGTTCTTTCTCGCTTCACCTATTCTATCCTTACTGTCAAATTTTGCCTTGATCACGCCTTCTTCACCAGGAACATAAGGCTTTTCTGGTTTTTCAGGAATAGTACAGCCACAACCCGCTGTTACATCGGCAATGATTAAATTCTTTGTGCCATTGTTCTTAAAACGATAGCTTACTTCTACTATTTGTCCTTCTTTTATTTTACCAAGGTCCTGGTAGGTGGAGTCCAGCCATTGAATACTGGTAAAATTCGCGGAGTCCTGCGTGACCTTGTCTTTTTGCTCCTGGGTAAGCCCGGATGACTGTTTATCCGCATTGTTACATGCAACTATGGATGCCGCAATCAACAATAACAAAAATATTTTTTTCATAGACTTAATTTGAGAATTTGCAAATGTAGCCAAAAAAGCCATGCGTATCATGAGGCTTATCAAGCTTTCCGGTAATCAATTTTATTCATGACCCCTTGCTGCACCAGGTCTTTATGAATGTTATCTAAAATGCCATTTACAAACTGGCCGCTTTGTGCTGTACTATAATCCTTGGCCAGATCAATATATTCATTGATCGTAACCTTTGGGGGAATGGTTTCGAAATAAAGAAATTCACTTACGCCCATTTTCATCAGCACCATGTCCAGCATCGCGATACGTTCGGGGTCCCAGTTCTTTAATTTCGGCACGATCAATTCCTGTAAATGCGCATCTTTTTCCAAAACAGTCCTGAGCAGATCTTTTGCAAACTGATCTTTATCCGGAGTCAGCATTTGTTTGAAATTATACACGCCTGGTTTTTGAATATACTGAACCAGCAACTGTACGATCATATCTCCATCATCATCCCAGTTTGAGAATGTTTCTTCTATATGTGATACAAAAAGCTCATTTGCGAGCAACATATCATTCAGAATAAATTCAAGAATTTTTCGTTCCTCCTGTTTGTCCCTGGAAAGTGTAGAAGTATAGGTTTTATATTCAGGGGTTTCTATCAATGCCAGATAGGTTTTTTTTATCAGCTCTGGATCACTTCTTAATTCTGGCTTTAACTGGCTGAATTGTTCCTGTAATGCTTTATCTTCTAGCATTTTCCATAATACTTCATTACCTGCTATTTTGATGTTCACATTCAGATCTGCTTCGCTTGGTAAATGTTTGCCTGCACGTTTGTGAGCGGCTGTCTCGGCATAACGCGTCACTTCGGTAAGAAACCAGGTAATGTATACGAAAAGCGAGCGCACCTGGTCAAAATGTTGTTGTAGTATCTTATGAGGTTCACCAGGTTTTGAAGCATCTCCTAATGTGGAAATTGTATATAATGCCTGCATCACTTTAACCCGTATATTTCTTCTACTGATCATTTCTGTAAGAGCTGTTGAGCCGGCAAAGATAAGGCGTTTTGGTCAGGGGAAGAACAGATCTTTTCCTGAAAAGCAAGAGTTCTTATTTTTTTAATCCGGCACATAGAGAGGGTTTACTTAACAGGTATGCGTGCGCGGGCATTAAGAGTCCTGTTTTTATATTCCTGTTCCTTCGAGTGAATAATAATGCCGTACATTTGACACCGGCAAATTATACTGATGGCAAAAAAAGTAATGATATTCGATGATGATACAGACCTGCTGGAGGTTTGTTCCCTTATTTTGACTGCTAAGAACTTCGAAGTAGTATTAAAAGACAGGTGTACTGCCATCATTGACGATATACAGGTACATCAGCCAGATGTGATCCTAATGGATAACTGGATTCCTGATATTGGCGGCGTCAGGGCCATTCAATTGGTAAAAGAGTCAGGGGATCATAAACATATCCCGGTGATCTTTTTTAGCGCCAATAACAATGTAAGCGAGCTGGCTACCGAGGCCGGAGCTGACTATTTTCTTCAAAAACCCTTCGATATCAAGGAACTGGAGGAAATGGTGGCTAATGCAGTAAACAAGATTTCTACCCCCTGACCCATTCCGTCAGGTTTCTGCTAAAAGCTGCCAATTCTGCTTATCTTCTTATCGCAGACCTTCGCCTATTGGCTGTAAACTGCAATTTTTGCACTTCTTCCCTGAATGGCATATTATTCGTGTACATTTGCCGTCCCTATTTCAAGGGATGTTAAGTAATTCAACAAATCAAAAATCAATACAATTATGGCTAAGAAAGTCAATGTTACCCCACTTCATGACAGGGTAATAGTAAAGGCAGCGGCAGCTGAAGAAAAAACAGCTGGTGGTATAATCATTCCTGACACTGCAAAAGAAAAGCCTCAGCGTGGTATCGTTATTGCCGCGGGACCTGGAAAAAAAGACGAACCAGTAACTGTGAAGACCGGAGATACTGTATTATATGGTAAATATGCCGGCACTGAAATTCAAATTGAAGGTGAAGAGTACCTTATCATGAGAGAGTCTGATATTCTAGCGATCGTATAAATGGTCTGCTCTGGCAAATTAGCAGATCGTTAGCCGTTACAAATTATCCGGCAAACACAATTAAAAAACTTCAAACTACAATAAAATGGCAAAACAAATCTTCTTCGATATTGAAGCAAGAAACAGAATGAAAAAAGGTGTTGACATCCTCGCCAACGCTGTGAAAGTAACCCTTGGTCCAAAAGGCCGTAACGTTGTTATTGAAAAGAAATTCGGTGCACCTTCTGTAACTAAAGATGGTGTAACTGTAGCAAAAGAAATTGAACTGGAAGACCCAATTGAGAATATGGGTGCCCAAATGGTGAAAGAAGTAGCATCTAAGACTGCCGATATTGCAGGTGATGGTACTACTACTGCAACCGTTCTTGCACAATCTATCATCAGCGAAGGGCTGAAAATAGTCGCGGCGGGAGCTAACCCAATGGACCTGAAACGCGGTATTGATAAAGCGGTGAAACTGGTAGTGGAAAATCTTAAAGGTCAGAGCCAGACTGTTGGAAATGACAGCAAGAAAATCCAGCAGGTAGCTACTATCTCTGCTAACAACGACGAAACGATCGGTAAACTGATCGCAGAAGCGTTTGGTAAAGTAGGTAAAGAAGGCGTTATCACTGTAGAAGAAGCAAAAGGAACTGATACGACCGTTGACGTTGTAGAAGGTATGCAATTCGATCGTGGTTATATATCTCCCTATTTCGTTACTAACAGCGAAAAAATGGAAGCTGAATTGCAGAATCCTTATATCCTGATCTATGATAAAAAGATCTCTGCAATGAAAGACATTCTTCATATCCTGGAGAAAGTTGCTCAAAGCGGTCGTCCTTTATTGATCATTGCGGAAGACCTGGAAGGTGAAGCTTTGGCAACATTGGTAGTAAACAAACTGCGCGGCACTATTAAAGTAGCTGCTGTAAAAGCTCCGGGCTTCGGAGATCGCAGGAAAGAAATGCTGACTGATATTGCTATCCTGACCGCAGGTACTGTGATCAGCGAAGAGTTGGGGCATAAATTAGAAGGTGCGGATCTCACTTCTTTAGGACAAGCTTCTTCTGTTACAATTGACAAAGACAATACAACTATTGTTGGTGGTAAAGGCAATAAAAAAGATATCAGTGCAAGAGTAAACCAG
>CAZGSG010000152.1:0-13420 GCA_964528095.1 uncultured Terrimonas sp. | reverse complement strand
TATTTTCATCAACCCTGATGATATTGAATCGATTGAAATTTTAAAAGATGCTGCTTCCGCTGCCATCTACGGTTCAAGAGCATCCGCAGGTGTGGTACTGATCACAACCAAACGGGGTAAACAGGGAAAAGGAAAATTCACTTACGATTACCAACTCAGTAACCAGCAGCTGGCTAATAAAGTAGACCTCTTAAATTCATCCCAGTTTGCAGATCTATTTGTAAGCGGCAGGAATGAAAACTATAAGGACATTCTTATTTCAAAAGGAATTGTTTGGAATGATGCTTTTTATTCCGATGATAATGCTACCCGTATTGTAAAAGCGGGTCAGACAGCAACCAACTGTTCGGTATGTATTTTAAAAGAGCTGTATGATTTTGCCAGTCAGAAGGTGATCGAGCCAAAATACAATACGGACTGGCAGGATGTGTTGTACCGGAATGCGATAGCACAACGGCATAATGTTTCTTTTACCGGTGGCAGTAACAATACCCGTTACCTTATCAGCGGAGGATATCTTGATCAGCAGGGTATTCTGGCAAGCACCTTCCAGAAACGGATCAATTTAAGAGCGAATATCGATGCAGATCTTACGCCCAAACTAAAAGTATCATCCAGTGTGTTTGTCACCAATACGGATAACCGGGAAGTACAGGAGGGCCGTTTTAACCAGGGCCCTATCTTAGGCGCATTGGTGTACATGCCTATCTTTCCTGCTTTTAACGCTGATGGTAGCCTGGCTTTGTCCAATACAGGGGCTGCTGCACAAACCGATGGCTTTGCTTATGCATTCCAGGGTATTGAAAATCCATTGGCACTTGCGGAGCGGGTAAAGATCACCCGTAAAGGCACAAGGGGTACTTATAATGCCAATGCTACTTATGAAATCGTTAAAGACCTGTTGTTTAAAGTAAACCTGGGTGCGGAAACTTATACCGAGAAGTATGAGTATTATTTTCCTACTAATCTCAGTAATGGTATTAATCCTCCTGGTTCCTCGCAATCTATTCTTGCGGCCAATGCATCAGCGCAATCTTTAAACATGCAGGACAGACTTGCAGAGTTTACGCTGAATTATAAAAAACAACTTGGCGACAAACATAATTTTAATGCGCTGGTTGGTTATACCGCTCAACGAACAACGATGGATGTACTGGCGGTTGCGGCCAAGAATTTCACCAACGATCTTGTTCCCGAAATAACTGCGGGTGGTTCTGTTGCCGGCGATTTTTCCATGCAAAACAATACAGGTAAGTCGACTACAACACTGGTATCTTACCTGGCAAGACTGGTGTATGATTATGACAGGCGTTATTTTGTAACCGCTTCATTTCGTTCAGATGCTTCTTCCCGATTTGGTCCGCTGAATCGTTGGGGACAGTTTGGTTCGGTGTCTGCAGGATGGGCGCTTTCCAATGAATCATTTTATCATGACTGGCTGGGAGCAAAATCCACATTGAAATTGCGGGCTAGCTGGGGATTGACCGGTAATAACAATATTGGTAATTACCGGTATGAGCAGGGACTGACGGGTTCAGGTGGCGTGGTGATCGGTAATAATGTAAACAACGCGACCTGGGCGGGTGGTCTTACCGATTCAAAACTGGGTTGGGAGTCTACATCACAATTCAATTTTGGTTTAGATGCCACTACATTGAACAATCGTCTTTCTGTAAATATTAACTATTATCTAAGCCGGTCGTTTAACCTGCTTTATAATAAAAGTATCTCTTCACTGACGGGAACAACATCGATACTTAGTAATCTCAGCAATTCCAATATTCAGAATACGGGGATGGACTTACAACTGGATTATAAAGTGATCCAGTCAAAAGATTTTAACCTGAATTTCAGTGGAAATATTACTGCTAACCGGAACAAAGTTAAAAGTCTTGGCGGTGCCAGTGAAATACAGACAAATGGCGCCGAGAGAAGTTATATCACGCATGTTACACGTGAAGGCGATCCTGTAGGATCTTTCTATGGAGTAAAAGTAGGCGGCATGGTAAGGGAAAAAGATATGGCCAACGTGAATGCTGACCTTGCGGTATACAAAGCCAATGGTAATAAATTTCCCGCGGGATATAAATTGCAGGGGTTTGCCATCTCTACGTTTGCGACCACTCCTATGAGGGCTGGTGACCTTTATTTTATAGATAAAAATGGCGATGGCATCATCACAGATGCGGATAAGGATGTGATTGGCAGTCCTTATGCCGATTTCACTTATGGGTTCGCCGTTAATCTTAACTATAAGATAGTCGACTTCAGCGCTTCATTCAACGGATCACAAGGTAACCAGGTAATTGATGGACAGGATTACTATATCAGGAATATGGAAGGTTCGGGCAACCAGTATGCTGTTATTGATCAACGTTACAGAAACGAACAACAGCCAGGCAATGGACATGAATACCGGGCTTCCCGCGGAGGTACACAAAGTAATAGCACCCGTTTGTCCGATTATTACCTGCAGGACGGCTCGTTCTTCCGTTGCACCAATCTCACAGCGGGTGTAAATCTTAGTACGCTGTCAGTGGTGAAGAAAATGCGTATCAGCGGCTTACGATTTTATGTGTCTGTTGACAATGCATTTACCATTACCAAATACCTGGGCTATAATCCTGAAGTTGATTTCAATAACGGCTCTAACCTGACCCCTGGTGTTGATTATGGCAAATATCCATTGGTGCGTTCATTCAATACAGGAGTTAAGGTCCAATTCTAAAAAGCTTTAAAAAAATAGTTATGCGTAATCTTATAATAATATTCACTGTACTGCTTTTCCTGTCGGGGTGCAGCAAGTCATTTCTTGAACAAACAAATCCTAACGGGGTATCCGTTGACAATGGGTATAAAACCGAAACAGATATAGCAACGGGTGTGTATGGTGCATACCAGGCCTTACGAAGCTCGAACTCTGTAGGTGAAGGCGCCCAGTTATGGACTGATGATCGTGCGGATGATATTAACACAACCGATAACCAGTCGAACAACGGAGAGCCCTTTCAATTCTCCGCATTTTCACTGGTGCCGAGTAATAGTTACCTGCAAAGCCATTGGTCGGCCTTATATGTTCCAATAGCAAGAGCCAACCTGATCTTATCTATCATTGACAAGATCACATTTGCGAATGACGCTACAAAAACGCAGTATATAGCGGAGCTCAAATTCATCCGGGCGTATATGTATTATAACCTGGTGAGAGAGTTTGGCGATGTGCCACTGGTTACAGAAAGACTCACGTCTTCGGAACAGGCTGCGGCTTTAACCGTACGCGTAAAAAAAGAATTAGTATACGGGCAGATTGTAGCTGATCTGAAGGATGTTGTCGGGAGTAATTTACCGGTAGTACAGCCTGCGGCTGGCAAGGGCAGGGTATCTTTGCAGGCGGCAAATGCAGTGTTGGGACAGGTATACCTTACCATGGCAACAAACCTGGCTGAAGGAAGAACAGAGAACCTGAACAATGCGAAAACTTACCTGCTGGCCTGCTTCAATCAAAAAACATTTGCCACTCTTTCAGCCATTCCTTTTGCCGATGTATTTGATGTAACGAAGAAATCAACCAATCCAGAAATCATTTTCCAGATCGTATACAAGCAGGGCGATGCCAGTTATTCATCTTCACTGGCAAGAAATAACCAGGCAAAAGGTGAAACCATCAATTCTTTATTTGTTTCGCAGGGATCAGGAGGTCTTTTGACAAAGGACCTGTTAAACGAATTTGAAACAGGGGATGTAAGAACAAATTTCTCTATAAAGTTCGCGGCTTCTTCTTCAACGTATTTTATCACCAAGTTCAGGGATGCGAGTGCAACAGCAGGGACGCTCGGTTATGGAGGAAATGACTGGATACTGGTAAGATATGCCGATGTTATTTTAAACCTGGCGGAAGCCTATATGTATCTCAACGATAATGCTACTGCTATCAGTTATCTCAATATGGTACGTACCCGGGCGCAAAGACCTGATTATGCTACTATGATGACCGATCCGGCATATGCCGCTAAATATCCAAGTTTGAAACTGGCTATTTTACATGAAAGAAGGGTGGAGCTGGCATTTGAGCATCATCGCTGGCATGATCTGACACGTTTCTTTAATGCGGCGGAGCTGGTAGATTATTTCAAGACAAAAAGCCAGGCTAATTATGATAACTCACCGTTGACGAATTTTACTACAAAGGATTATTATTTTCCGATTCCTTATAATGAATTTAAGTTGGACCCGGTGAAGATGTATCAGAATCCGGGATATTGAGTGATGATGATTCGATGATGGCGTTTAGGATATTGGATGTGACCAGTATTGTAAAGGAGAAATTGATTTCAAGATCAATTTCTCCTTTTTGTTGACCCATATGGATTCGAAATTTAAATGATTGATGTGAAACCAGTAGGGTGAATAAATTAAAAATGATTTCTTCTTAATCTTTTTTGGACACCGGTCTTTATCTTATCATTCACTATGTTCTCAGGCCCGGATGAGGCTACTATTTGTTTTAACACGGAGCCTTCCTACGCTAAAGCTTCAGCGTAGGCGTTACGCTTGCGCCAAAGCTTCAGCGTAGGCGTTACGCTTGCGCCAAAGCTTCAGCGTAGGCGCTACGCTTGCGCCAAAGCTTCAGCGTAGGCGCTACGCTTGCGCCAAAGCTTCAGCGTAGGCGCACGGCGGCTGATACCGGCAGTCATTCCGTTATTTAGAGTATTATTCTATTCCTGCTTAGTACTCAATTTTGTTATTCAAAAATAAAGGAGACACGGAGTTGGTATACTCTGCCAGTTCCGTGTCTCCTTTATTTTGAAGACCTGCTAAAACAATATTCAGTATAAAGTGATCACTTAATAGATGAATGATTATTTATTTTCTGTGGCTCCGTGTAAAAAAGATCTTTGAGCAAACTTCCTGCAGGAAAAATGTCCTACAAGTTTTTATAGGTTCTGTATGATCTTTCTGAAAGGGAACCAATATTCCATCACATGCTCCCGGTTCTTTGCGGCGCACGAAATAAGAGTTTGCATAAAAGTTATTTTACATATAATCTTCGTTTTTTTTCTTATGTTTTAATGTCGATCTTGCCATTTAAGTTTTTGTCCAGGTATCTCCCAGCCGGATTATGATTTGGCTATATTATATAGATCTAATCATTGCAAACCATAACGGAAATCCTTATCAACACTTCTTATAAGCCTTATTATTTACATGAAAATTCAGGGTTTACTTAATTCAAGCATCCGTTGAATGATTGTACCTGATAATTTTTTTAGCAATCTCTATTGAATACCTGATTGTACTCAATGCCATTGGATATTTTCAATGCGCTTCTATCCGGGTTCTTAAGATTATGGTAACAGTCAATTAATATAGTGTACATTTTAGTTTGAAATTTTTTGATTATTGCCATGTATTATGGGTAATGACTGTTAAAAAAGTATACAAAATCGACGAATAAACAGAGATTTGAGGTTTGGGGTAGGTCTACATTTAACCAACAAAAACAAATTACTAATGAGATTAGCGACAACTTTTTTGAAAATGCTGGTGGTACTGCTTTCCACCTTCGTGGCATTTTCCTCCGGCGCTCAAACGGAATCAGGGCCCATTTCAGGGGTGGTAACTGATATAACCGGCAGCCCTTTATCCGGCGTGAGCATTAACTTAAAAGGTACCGGGATCAGCACGAGTACCAATACATCCGGAAACTATACTATTGCTGTTACTGGTATTAAAAACCCGGTACTGGTGTTCTCTTATGTAGGCATGGTATCCCAGGAAATACCTGTTACTGGCACCAAAGCTATTAATGTACAAATGACTGAAGGTAATAAAGAACTGGAAGGGGTGGTTGTGACTGCGCTAAACATTAAACGGAATGTAAAAAGCCTGGGATATGGTATTTCCACCATTGACGGCAGCCAGGTGAGCACTGTGCAGACGCCCAGCGTTATCAGTGCATTATCAGGTAAGGTCGCGGGTATCGACGTTGGTAATATTGCAAATGGTGTGGCTGGTTCAAAACGGATCGTCATCAGGGGCGCTTCTTCATTGACGGGCAATAACCAACCGCTCTGGGTAATAGATGGTATACCGATCAGTTCTACGGGTTTAGGTGGAATGGCTTCCAATGCTGCCGAAGGTGGTGTGGATTATGGTGATGGTCTTGGTGGTATCAACCCGGATGATGTAGAATCTATCAGTGTATTGAAAGGCAATGCGGCTGCGGCTTTATATGGTTCATTGGCCTCCAACGGAGTTATCCTGGTCACTACCAAAAGCGGTAAAGCCAGCAAGGGCAAAATGAATATTGATATCAGTTCTTCGCTGATGATGGACAAACTCATCAACCCTACTAATTTCCAGTATATATATGGGCAGAGCGGTACAGACGATCAGCCTCCCGCTACACCTGCAGAAGCATATAGCTCTTCCAGCTGGGGATCGATCATGGATGGCCGCCCATCATTACAATTTGATGGAGTAACAAGACCTTTCAGCCCTGTAAAAGATAATTATGAACGTTTCTTTAATACAGGTAGCACATTGACCAATACGGTGTCATTATCGGGCAGTACAGAAAAACATACATACAGGGTTTCTTTATCAAACCTGACCAACAGCGATATCGTACCTAAGTCAAGTTATAATCGTACTATTCTCAATACAAAAACATCTTCGCATTTTGGCAAACTCAATGTGGATGTAGTACTGAACTATAACCTGGAGACAGCCAAGAACAGACCCTTCATCGGTGGTAATGTATCGAACCTGTTTTACTCGTTGATATATATGCCGGGCAGTATTGATATAGAAACACTCAAGCCAGGTTATAATCCTGATGGATCGGAGTTCAGCTATGCCAATAGCATTTCCAATCCGTATTATGTGGTTAATAAGATCAAACAAACAGATAAAAAAGACCGTACAACCGGGTCGATCAGTTTACAATACGATATCACGGACTGGTTATATGCCAGGGGACGTATCACCAGGGATTTTTACAGTTCTTACCGGCAGCGCTATGTGCCCGAAGGCAACCAGTTCTCCAGCTATCCATTAGGTCAGTTTGATGAGCGGGAAATAAAAAGCCTGGTAGAGAACGTTGAATTCATTGTTGGCCTGGACCAGCTTAAAATCGGAAAGTTCGGGGTGAATGCCTTTGGAGGTGTGAACCGGTTAAACAGGAACAGGGATGAAGTGAATACTTCAGGTAACAGCTTTATTGTTCCCGGTGTGTATACCTTCAACAACCTGGCTACTAAACTGCCGACAACAAGCAGAAGTGAACAGCGTACTAATTCAGTTTTTGGAAGCCTGGAACTTTCTTATAATAAATACCTGTATCTGACGCTCACTGGAAGAAATGATTGGTTCTCTTCACTTCCTATGTCGAACAACAACCTGTTCTATCCAGCCGCTTCACTTTCTTTTGTTTTCTCTGATGCATTGAAACTTCCTTCATTTATTAATTATGGAAAATTCAGGGCATCAACAGCACAGGTTAGCGGCGATACTGATCCTTACCAGTTAGATCTTACCTACACGTTAACACAGGTAAGTTATAACAACCTGCCGCTTCAATATATCGGCACCACCAATATCCCTAATCAATACCTTAAACCTCTTCTTTCAACTGACTATGAATTTGGCCTGGAGATGGATTTTCTTAATAGCCGGTTAGGTTTTGACCTGGGGTATTATAACAGGGAAACAAAAGACGATATCGTAAGAACTGCTGTGTCTTATAGCACTGGTTACAGAACAGCCATCCTTAACGTTGGTCAACTGCGTAATCGTGGTGTGGAGTTATTACTGAGGGCGACACCATTAAAATTGAAAAATTTTAGCTGGAATACTACGCTAACTTTCTCCAAGAATGATAATAAAGTAATAGCGCTCGGAGATAATGGTGACGGGCCTCCCATCTTGCTGGCATCAGCCAAGAGCGGGGAAGCTATTATTCAGCTTGAAGAAGGCATGCGTTATGGTGGCATCTATGGTTATAAATATGTTCGCGACGCGGCCGGAAGTATCGTGTACGACAGCAGAGGTTATCCTACATACACTACGAAGAATGAATACCTCGGCAATGGTATGTTTGATAAAATAGCCGGTTTGGGAAATACATTCACTTATAAGAATTTTTCTCTTTATACATTGATCGACGCGAAGTTCGGCGCTTCCATTTATTCAGAAACCAACGCCATTGCCTACAGTAATGGTCGCCATATGGCTACGCTGGTGGGAAGGGAAGATGGGTTGATAGGAGAGGGAGTTGATATAAATGGTAATAAGAATGCCGTGCAGATTCCAGGCAGAACTACGCAGAATCCACCCGCGGGTAGTGGTAGCATTTCTGGTTATTATCAACAGATATCACATATCGCTGAACATTTTATGTATGATGCCAGCTTTGTGAAACTGAGAGAAGTATCCCTTGCTTATCGTTTGCCCAAGAAATTTCTGGGCAGGATTGGAGCAAACAGCGGCTCTGTATCATTCGTAGCAAGAAACCTGGCCACTTTGCATAGCAAAACAGAAAATGTGGATCCGGAGAGCAGCATATCAAGCGGAAATGCGCAAGGTATTGAGCGGATGGTATATCCAACTACTAGGAATTATGGTGTTACAATCCGGTTGGGTCTCTAAAATCAATCATTAAGCTAAAACTAAAAGTATATGAAAAAGAAACTGGTCAAATTCTATTTTTGCCTGTTTGCATTCCTGTCGGTGACATTCATGTCCTGCGATAAAGGGTTCGAAAAAATCAATACGAGTGTTGATTTTGTATCAACACCCAACCTGGATTATGTGCTCCCCGATATTGAACTCGCCCTGCTTGATAACACTTATTACTGCATGGGCGATTTTGCCGCGGCATTCGTAGTGCAGGTTACTAACCGGAAAACCTATGCTGCTATTACTACGCCAGGCGGTTACCATGGCTATCATTTTGAATGGGCATATCCAAACCCGGTGCGAAATGTAGTAGACTTTATCGAGCGGTCTCAAAAGGATCCTGAGCGGATCAATTATGTGCAGATAGGCCGCATTTTGAAAGTGTTCCTGGCTCACCAACTCACCGATCTGTATGGTGATGTTCCTTATTTCGATGCAGGAAAAGGCTATTCAGAACAGATACTGGTACCCAGGTATGACCCACAACAGAAGATCTATGAAGATATGTTCAAGGAACTGGATGAAGCTGCCGCTGGATTTAACGATAGCAAACTAAAACCTGTTACATCTGATATCGTATACAAAGGCGATATTATAAAATGGAAAAGATTTGCATACAGCCTGATGTTACGTTTAGGACTGCGTATTATGAAAGCGGATGCGGTAAACGGCAAGAAATGGATCGACAAAGCTATTGCGGGTGGTGTAATGCAATCGACTGATGACAATTTTTTAGTAAAGTATCTTGCTAATTCGTCTACGGGCGGCACTACCAATCCAACATCCAATGGTCAGCCACATATATTTGTGCGCTACCCGGATAATTACAGGCTTACTTCTGCTTTTGTGAACCAGCTTAAAAGCACCAACGATCCGAGACTTCCTGTTTTTGCAATGTTGCCAGCTTCGAGAACCACCTATACGCCTGGCAGTAAGGATCCGGCTGTACAAAAAGGATGGCCGGCTTTTGGAGACAGGTCAGATGACGCGCCTTACAGCAGTATTTCTTCTGCTGACCGTCTCAAGTATTCTGTTGCAAACAATGCTACTTTTGGTCGTTACGATGCTCCATTTATCCACCTAAGTTATGCGCAGGTACAGCTTCAGCTGGCAGAGTGCCGCGCTCGTGATATCATCACAACAGGCACTGCCAAAACTTATTATGATAATGGTGTGAAAGCCGCGATGGACCAACTGAAGGTATATGGTACAGAAGGGGTGATCACTGCTACTAAAATGAATGATTATCTCACACAAAATCCCTATACGCCTGCCACTACGGAAGATGCTTTGCGATTGATCAATACCCAGTATTGGATAGAGACTTTCTTTAACTGGTATGAAACATTTGCCAATATGCGCCGCAGCGGTTATCCGAAGGTATATGAGTCATTGTTGCCTGCAACAGTTCAGCCGGGAAACCTGGGTGCTGTGATGCCTCGCCGTATGACTTATATGGCACAGGAAATAGCGTCTAACCCTAATGTTCAGGAAGTATTTCAACGCCAGGGGCCTGATCTGACTTCAACAAGAGTATGGTGGGATAAACCATAATAGAAGATTTTTTAAATAGTCCATGCAACAAACGTTGCGTGGACTATTTGCTTTTATAGTAAGTAGCATTTTATAAGGTTTCTGATGGTATTAGCTGAGCATATAAAAAAATCAAGGATCGTGTTGCAACTGCTGCTTTGCATGTTTCTTGCGGGTACGGTGGATTGTGCAGCGCAGGAAAACAGGCAAAGGCCGTCCTCCACTTCTCTACTGTTCAATGATGATACGGCAAAACTTCAGTTTGCGATCATTGCTGATCTTTGGGGTGGCAGAAGGGCCGGCGTGTTTGAGGATGCCGTTGCCAAACTGCAATTGCTACAACCGCAACTGGTTTTGTCTGTCGGTGACCTTGTTGATGGTAAAACCTATGATCCCATAGAAATTGCCCGGCAATGGGATGAATTTGACGCGGCCATCAAACCATTGACGATGCCTTTTTTTTATGTGCCAGGTAATCATGATATCGGCAATACAATGATGGAAAATGAATGGAAGAAAAGACTGGGTTCTCCCTATTATCATTTTGTTTATAAAAATGTATTGTTCCTGTGTATCAATACAGAAGATGGCGGGCGTGGCGGAATCAGGGAGCAACAAATAAACTATTTTAAAAAAGCGATTGAGGAAAATTCCGGTGTCCGCTGGACATTTCTTTTTATGCACCGGCCGGTATGGCAGGGCAAGGGTGACCGGCAGGAGGGCTATGAAAAAATTGAATCCTTGCTTAAAGGCCGGGATTATACATTGTTCTCCGGGCATCACCATACTTATTTATCCCTTGTCAAAAACGGGAATAAACATTTTGTGCTTGGTTCAACAGGGGGCGGCAGTGATCTGCGTGGTGAAAAATTCGGGGAGTTTGATCACCTGACGATGGTTACCCTTACAAAAGGAGCGCCCAAAATAATAAACCTGAAATTGGATGGTATAATAAAAGAAGATATAGTCAATGAGCAAACACACCCGATTACTGAAACGCTGATCAATGAAAAATGGCTGACAGCTATTCCTAAAGTAAGCGATCTGCAAAAAGTAAAGGCGCTAAAGACGGAATTATTGTTAGAAAACCCGACCCCTTATCCACTCAGTGTTTCTGGCAAACTACCTGGTACAAAACAATATCAAATAAAGCCGGATAGTATTTCTTTGGTGATTGGGCCGGGAAAACAGATCATGCGGGCAATAGAGATCTC
This sequence comes from uncultured Terrimonas sp., assembly GCA_964528095.1. Lineage (GTDB taxonomy): Bacteria > Bacteroidota > Bacteroidia > Chitinophagales > Chitinophagaceae > CAZGSG01. The sequence goes on along the minus strand of CAZGSG010000152.1, from coordinate 1,994 downwards.
CGGTAGAAATGGCGCGTTAATCGATCTCCGTTATCTTTCATCGGTCAATATCACTCTCCGGGGAGAATATGAGTATAAAGACAAAAGCTATTCACTTCCTGCGAATAAAAAATTGCTGCTGAGCTGGAAATACCTGGTGCAACCGCTCAAACAATCATTTGACTTTTTTGCAGAGGGAACAGATACTTCTTTCCTTGTTGATATTAACAAGCCGGAATACCTGCATGGTCCCTGGTATTGGTCGGGTGCCAATGATTGCCGGTTGCGGTTTACCGTCTTGCAGGATGGGGAACATGTTTATGTACGTACATTATTACAGGATGACCAATGGACCAATAACAAGGATGTTGAAAAAGATATGGTATACCTGTATTTGGAAGACGCGAGTGGCCGGCAGCAGCTCATTGAATTAGCCCCGGGTGAAACCAGCCCTGTTATAAAAGGAGATGGGGCTGTTAGTGTAAATAACCTTTCTATCGTTACCCGTCTCAACAAACAGGTATGCGCAATTGAATTTAAGATACCAATTACGGCAGTCGTAAAAAAGGACCGCAGTTTAAGAATGAATATGGGTTACCGGGATCAGGACACTCTGCCGGAAAAACAAGCATCTACTTTATTCTGGAAACCCATTTGGCGAAGCGGTGATGACTATAAAGATTCGGGAGCTTTTATTGTTAAGTAATTCAAGAACAAATTTTTTATGAAAAAACTGATCATTTATTTTTTTGCGGGTTTAGTGTTGCCCTTTATAACGAATGCACAAACCACTACCGCGTCAAGAGCTGCTAACCGGTACGGGATACGGCCTATATTGGTGCGTGGCCCTTACCTGCAGGTGGCGACCGATAATAGTATGATCGTGCGTTGGCGTACGGATATGTTAGATGTAAGTTTTGTGAGATTTGGTACGGATCCTGCAAAACTGGACAGGCTGGCTGGCAACGATTATCGCACCAGTGAGCATGTAGTTAACCTGACAGGACTTTTACCACAAACAAAATATTATTACCTGGTAGAAGGATTCAGGGATACATTGCAGGGAGATGCAAATAATTATTTTACCACTTTGCCGCATGCCGGTAAAGTAGATAAATACCGGGTAGGTGTGTATGGAGATTGTGGAAGTATTTCCGTTAATCAACGGGACGCGCGTGACCAGTTTGAGAAATACCTGGGCAACAACCTGCTGAATGCATGGATCCTATTAGGAGATAATGCCTATTCATTTGGCAGGGATGTGGAATACCAAAGCCATTTTTTCAATATCTATAAAGATAACCTGCTTAAAAAATCACCCTTATTTCCGGCTCCGGGTAATCACGATTACCAGGATGAACCTTATGCCGCCGAAATAGCACAACGTTCCGGAGAAGTGGCCTATTACCAGAATTTTTCAATGCCTACCAAGGGAGAATCCGGGGGATTACCATCGCATACTTCTGCCTATTATTCGTTTGATATCGGTAATGCCCATTTTATTTCCATGGATTCACACGGTTCACAGGAAAACGGAAAACGTTTGTTTGATACCACCAGCAGCCAGGTCTTATGGATAAAGCAGGATCTCGAAGCCAATAAGAATAAAGACTGGGTCATTGTATACTGGCATCACCCGCCTTATTCCATGGGCTCACATAATTCTGATAAGGAAAGCCAGCTGGTAAAGATCAGGGAGAATTTTATTCCCATCCTTGAAAGATATGGAGTAGACCTGGTACTTTGCGGACATAGCCATTCTTATGAACGCTCCAAACTGATGCAGGGACATTATGGACTGGAAGCAAGTTTTTCCGAATCTGTTCATCTGCTCAGTAATTCTTCCGGCTTTTATGATGGATCTGCTAATTCCTGTCCTTATATCAAAAAAGCAGATGGAAGGGGAACGGTCTATCTAGTAAGTGGTTCATCCAGCAGGGTAGATGGAAAACAGGCAGGTTTTCCGCACGATGCGCTTCCTTTTTCAAATATTGAGAATGTGGGTGCCGCGATAC
>CAZGSG010000151.1:0-13454 GCA_964528095.1 uncultured Terrimonas sp. | reverse complement strand
CACACGATCAGTTTCACACCGGCTTCTGCTGATTCCATAATGGCGTCGGCTGCAAAAGCAGGCGGAACAAAAATAATACTGACATCAGCACCCGTAGTTTTTACACAATCAGCTACTGTATTGAATACGGGTCTGTCAAGATGGGTATTGCCTCCTTTACCGGGAGTTACGCCACCAACTACATTCGTACCATATTCGATCATCTGTGTTGCATGAAAAGTACCTTCTGTACCTGTAAAACCCTGGACCAGGATCTTGGAATTCTTATTAACCAGAACACTCATAATAGTTTCTTTAATTACCGGTGGTTTCCGGGATGGCAAAAATAAGGATTTAAGGATAAAAGGCTTAAAGTTTAGGGGAGAAGACCGGATATTGGATGTTTGATTGAAGGATAGGTTTGCAGGTATGGAATTATCCTACTACCGGACCAGGCGCCGGTTTTTTCTAAGCGATTATTTCAGTAAATCATCCATATTCCGGTCGTTCGGGATCTTTCCTGACTCTTCAAGCATCCGCATTTCTTTGGCGTCTTTAAGGAACTCGGATGCAAAAATAAATTCATTGAGACGTTGATTCTTACTGAATATGATCTCTTTGTTACTTCCTTCCCATTCTTTATCGCCCTTGTACATATAAAGTATGTAGTTGCCGATCTCCATCACGCTGTTCATATCGTGGGTATTGATCACCGTGGTGATATTGTATTCCACGGTCAGCTCCTTTATCAGCTTATCGATCACCAGCGAAGTTTGCGGGTCAAGCCCTGAATTAGGCTCATCACAAAAAAGATATTTTGGGTTGAGTACGACCGCTCTCGCCAGCGCTACTCTTTTTTTCATTCCACCGCTGATCTCGGAAGGAAATTTTTTATTGGCATCCACCAGGTTCACCCTTGCCAGTACCTCGTTCACCTTTTCCATCTTTTTTTTGTGCGTCCATTTGGTAAACATGTCCAGTGGAAACTTCACATTCTGTTCTACGTTCTGGCTATCGAATAAGGCGGAACCCTGGAATAACATACCGATCTCTTTGCGGATCTCGGTCTTTTCTTCCAGGTTCATATCGAGAAAACTCTTTCCATCATACAGGATTTCCCCCTGGTCTGGCTCAAAAAGACCCACCATACATTTCTGCAGTACGGTCTTGCCACTACCGCTGGAACCAATGATCAGGTTACATTGCCCGGCTTTCATCACCGAACTCACGTCATTGATGACGACCTTGTCGCCAAAACTCTTTTTAATATTTTTTACTTCGATCATACAGGGCCACTTGACGTTGAGTAATAATTTCCAGCGGTTTTATAGTTTTTATTTCGATAAGTTGCTCCACTCATTGTTACAACAGCAATGCAGATAAAACATAATCTGCAAAAAGGATCATGATACAGCTGATCACGACCGCTTTTGTACTGGCCCGGCCGATTTCCAACGCTCCTCCCTGCACATAATATCCATAAAAAGAAGGTATGCTCGAGATAATGAAGGCAAATGCATAGCCTTTTGAAAGCGCGAAGAAAACATTGTATGGAATAAAACTCTCCCGTAAACCTTTATCGAAAGTACTTGCTGAAATGATATTGGCCGCAGTAGCAGCTAATCTTCCACCCCATATGCCAAGGGCCATTGCAATCGCCACCAGCAACGGGATCATAAGCAACCCTGCGACGATCTTCGGCATCACGAGATAAGCTTTTGTATTTATTCCCATGATCTCGAGCGCGTCTATTTGTTCACTCACCCGCATATTACCCAGCTCACTGGCGATCTTACTGCCCACAACACCTGCCAGTACAATACAGGTCAGCGTGGGCGCGAATTCAAGGATCACGGTATCCCGGACAATAACGGCAATAGTAGAACGTGGAATAAGTGGGGTAAGTAACTGGTAAGCCGTTTGGATAGTAGACACCGCGCCGATAAATACGGAAATGATCGCCACGATACCTAACGAACCCACACCGATCTCCGAACACTGGTGCATGAATTCCTTCCAATACATTTTTCCGTTCTCCGGTTTGGAAAACATGCCTTTCAGCATGAGCAGGAAACGGCCTATGTCACTGATAAATTTCATTAAATAGTACTCTTTAAAACCGGTGAAAACTCTGATCGGGTACAATAGAAACGCTTAATGGTTCTATGCCCGGAATGCTGTTATAATGAAACATCCCGTCTTTAGAACATTGAACGAAGAACTAATAATCCCTGCTAACTTTTTTAAACCGTTTCCACCACGCAGACTTTTTGACGATCTCTTCGGTAGAACTGTTCTTGCATTTTATCTGCGCATCCACTACAGCGATCAGTGCCATATTCACAATGCTGCGAACCGAACTACCTAACTGCAATACGTGTACCGGTTTTTTAAGACCCAATAATATAGGGCCAACGGCATCCGCCACACCAAGTTCCTTTAAAATATTATATGTTACGTTGCCCGCAGCAAGGTTGGGGAAAATAAGCGTGTTCACATCCTTGTCCACTAGTTCAGAAAAAGGATAATTTTCCTTTAATAATTCTTTGTTGAAAGCAAGATTGGCCTGCATTTCCCCATCCACGATCAATGAGGGCATTTTTTCCTTCACTATTTTTCTGGCCTTGGCTACTAATCGGGCTTCGGGCGAATCGCTGCTGCCGAAATTGGAATAGCTCAGCATGGCGATACGGGGAACCAGATTGAAATGGCGAACTTCTTTCGCAACCAGTAAGGTTATTTCTGCCAGTTCTTCCGCCGTTGGATTAAAATTGACGGTAGTGTCGGCCAGGAATAAAGGTCCTTTTTTTGTCAGCATCAGGTACATGCCTGCGATCTTGTTCACGCCTTCTTCAGTACCTATCGCGTGTATTGCCGGCCGGATGGTATCCGGGTAGTTTTTGGTAAGTCCCGATATCATTGCATCTGCATCACCACATTCTACCATCATACAGCCGAAGTGATTCCTGTCGCGCATTACTTTTTTTGCTTCATACGCGTTAAAACCGCGACGCTGTCTTTTACGGAAGAATACTTCGGAATAGGCATTTCTTTTTTCTTCCGTGCTATCACTGCGTGGATCAAAGATGGGAATGCCTTCGAGATCGATACCATTGGCCTGTGAAAGACTTTTGATCTTTGTTTCCTCGCCCAGCAGGATAGGATAGGCGATACCTTCATCAAATATGATCTGCGCGGCTTTCAAAATTTTTACATTATCTGCTTCTGAGAATACGATCCTTCTCGGATCACGACGGGCTTTATTACCGATTACCCGCATTACCTGGTTATCCAAACCAAGCCTTTTGTCAAGACTGGTAGCATATGCATCCCAGTCGGCGATGGGGTATCTCGCCACGCCACTATCCATTGCCGCTTTTGCTACAGCAGGGGCTACCGTTACAAGCAATCTTGGATCAAGCGGTTTAGGAATAATATAATTAGGACCAAAAGAGATCGTCTTTTCATTATATGCCATGTTCACGATATCGGGAACGGGCGATTTGGCGAGTTCGGCCAGGGCTTTTACAGCAGCCATTTTCATGGCTTCGTTGATTTGAGTAGCTCTCACGTCAAGTGCACCACGAAATATATAAGGAAAGCCCAGTACATTGTTCACCTGGTTGGGATAATCACTTCGCCCGGTTGCCATGATCACATCCTTTCTCGCGCCGGTTGCGTCTTCCCAGCTTATTTCAGGATCAGGATTAGCCATTGCAAATACGATAGGGTTTTTGGCCATCCCTTTTACCATATCCGCAGTCACCGTATTGCCTGCACTCAAACCGATGAATACATCAGCGCCATTCATGGCCTGCTCAAGGGAGATCTCACCTTTGGCATTGGCGAATTTTTCCTTGATCTCGTCCATATCAGTGCGGCCCTTATGAAGAGCGCCTTTGCGATCGAACATGATAAAGTTTTCAAACTTTGCACCCAGCGCCACATATAATTGTACACAGGCCATGGCAGCGGCACCGGCGCCATTCACCACATACTTCACTTTATCGATTTTTTTCTTTTGTACTTCGAGCGCATTCAGCAAAGCGGCAGCGCTAATAATGGCCGTGCCATGCTGATCATCATGCATCACGGGAATGTCCATCTGTTTCTTCAATTCCCGCTCTATGTAAAAACACTCCGGGGCTTTTATATCTTCAAGATTAATACCACCAAAAGTGGGCTCCAGGGATTTTACGATCTGTACAAACTTTTCGGGGTCCTTTTCATTGATCTCTATATCGAAGACATCTATATCTGCAAATATTTTGAATAATACACCCTTCCCTTCCATTACTGGTTTACCAGCTTCAGGGCCTATATCACCAAGACCCAATACAGCCGTACCATTACTGATCACGCCTACCAGGTTTCCCTTAGCGGTGTATTTATAAACATTTTCTTTATTAGCGGCGATCTCTTTGCAGGGTTCGGCAACACCGGGGGAGTAGGCAAGGGAAAGATCCCGTTGCATCTTTGTTTCTTTGGTGGGGACCACCTCTATTTTTCCCGGTCTTCCTTTCGCGTGATATTCTAATGCCTGTTGTCTTCTTAGTTCGTTCTTGGATTCGTTACTCGATTCGTTCTTCATAATTTATTTTAATTATAAGAGAGCAGTTCTTCTTCGGTTATAACAGCGGTCTGAAACGGGCTGCAAGTTACAAAATATAATTCCGTTCGGTTTTTTACCATTCAAAGTACAAAATTATAGGAGTCAATGAATTAAATAGTTAATTCCTCGCCGGCAAAAGGGATTAAAATCACCGGCAGAATATTTTTTTGAGGAAAACAATTGAAAATCGGAAAGGATTTCTATATTTGTGCTGTACTACTTAAATAGTACACTAAAACAATAACGCATGATTCAGATCCAGGACCTGCATTTTGCTTACAGAAAGAAAAAGATCTTTACCGGGCTTAGTCTTTCCCTTCAGCCAGGGCATATTTATGGTTTATTAGGGAAAAACGGGACAGGCAAATCGACCTTGCTCCGCAATATTGCCGGCTTATTATTTCCGTCAAGCGGCCAGGTGAAAGTGCTCGACTATACACCCAGTCAGCGCAAGCCTTCGTTTTTACAGCAATTATTCCTGGTGCCGGAAGAGTTTTACTTACCCAATGTGTCGATCGAAAAATTCGTGGCCTGTAATGCGTCTTTTTATCCCCGCTTTGATCGTGGCCAGTTTGATGCTTACCTGAAAGAGTTTGAAGTGCCTGTAGATAACAAACTACAGCAGATGAGTCATGGCCAGAAGAAAAAAGTGATGATCAGTTTTGGGCTTGCCTGCAATACGGCGGTATTGTTAATGGATGAACCTACTAACGGGCTCGACATCATGAGCAAGAGCCAGTTCAGGAAAGTCATAGCAGGAGCTATCAACGAAGAAAAATCCATCATTATCTGTACTCACCAGGTAAAAGACATGGAAAGCCTTATAGACAGGATCACTGTTATCGATGAAGGGAGAATACTCTTTGATCAAAGCACCGATCGTATTGTATCCAAACTCAGTTTTAAGATCTCTTTTGACAGCGAGGAAATAAAACACGCTTTGTACAGGGAAGAATCACTAAAAGGAAACCAAATCATCACAGAGAATATGGAAGAAGAGGAAAGCAAACTCGATCTCGAAATGCTCTATAAAGCAATCGTTACAAACGGAGATGCGATAGCTAAGGTGTTTAAATAAACCAGGATTAATTCAAAATTCAAAAATAGCCTCCTTACCACTTGATGAACTCCAGTTTTGAATTTTGAATTTGCCAAACCTTCTTTTTATTATAAATTTTTTTTCACATGACAAATACGTTTAGTTTTCAGCGGCTTTTTCAACTGATCAGGAAGCAATGGTTTGAGAACTCACGCATGTATTTTTTCGCTGCACTTGCCCTGCTTGCATTACAGGTACTTATGTTTGCTTTCTGGGCAACGGTGACCGGCCCGCATTATTCTGAAGATGGAGTGTATATCATTTTTCTGCTGGGCTTCTTTGTATCAGGCGGCATTTTTGCAAGCATGTCATTTTCCATGTTGGCCGACAAAACAAAAGGAGGTTACTGGCTGAGTTTCCCGGCAAGTCACCTGGAAAAATTATTGTGTGTGATCTTTTATTCCACCATTTTTTTTACAGTAGTTTATTGCCTTACTTTTTTCCTGGCAAAATCAGCAGCGCTGGCTTATGTAAATGACCTGATTGAGAGTAACCCCGCCAAGTATTCGTTTAAAGCACTTGAAAGTAATGACGGTTTCTGGGATGTATTCTCCTTCCTGACCTATGCGTTCTTTGCTGTGCAGGCCTTTTATGTGCTGGGCTCTGTGTATTTCCCGCGTTATGCTTTTGTCATCACTACTATAATAGGCACCAGTATCCTTTTTCTTTTTTTATACTATGCAGCCAACCTGTTTTTTAATATACTGCCAGATTACCGTTGGGCTGGTGGGTATGTAGATTCAGCGCCACAACAGATAGGCGGCGCTTTTTTTATGAAAAGATATTCATTGCCACCGTTGGCATACGATATCCTTTGTTTTCTCCTGAAGTTTATCTGGGCGCCGGTATTCTGGCTGGTAACCTGGTACCGGTTAAAAGAAAAACAAATCTGACAGTACAGTAAGCACGAAAAAATATCATTGAACAAAACACAGCAATATGCAATTTCAATCTAATGGTCAGGCGATATATCTGCAAATAGCCGACTATGTGTGTGAGAAGGTGCTGCTAAAAGAATGGCGGGGAGAAGATAAGATCCCCAGTGTGAGGGAGCTTGCCGTACAATTGGAAGTAAACCCGAATACAGTTGCACGTACCTATGAATTTTTAAAACAGCAGGATATTATTTATGATAAAAGAGGTATCGGTTATTTCATTTCAGCCAATGGATTGAAGAATGCGATGGATTATCGCAAACATGAGTTTACAGAAAAAGAGATGCCTGCCGTGTTTCGTATTATGCATATGCTGGGTATAGAGATGGATGATCTGAAAACTGGGTTTGACAAATTCAAAAAGAATTATACGGTTTAATATAAAAAGTAATGCATGAAGACGAGTAATAAAATCATATCAGGATTCTTTATAGTGGTATTCCTGGTCCCGCTGTTCATTCTTCTTTCATTCAACAGCCAGGTTAAAAAAGACCAGTTTACATTGGTGGAACGTAATAATTCCTCGTTTCAACCTACACGTAAAGGAAGTTTTGCTCCATTTAAAGTCATCAAAATAAATGCGCCCTCACCCGTGTTGACCTGCACTATCCGGATGGCAGATTCTCTTTCTTATGCGTATGCCAGCATCGGGCAAAAAGACAGTATCCAGATCTACAACCAGGTCGACACCTTATTTATACAATATATAAATCCAGAATACAAAGGATCGTACGATGATTACGGTGCTAGTGATGCCACAATGCGTTTGCACTTAAAATTAAGCATGCCTGCGATTGCACAATTGATCGTTAATAACGCGGAAGTAACTATGGTCGCTGGTACCGATAGCCCTCTTTTGGCTGAAGTGTATGGAGCCGGGAAACTGAACCTGGGAAAGGCGGCAGGAAAAGAGGAAATAACAAACAGCTATCGCGCGGGCTCGGTATCTATTCGTGCGATAAACGGAACAGTGACCGTTGGTGATAGTGCTACAATCAGACAGCTGCAACTGCAAACCGGCGGAAACACTGTTGTACAAATAAATGACAATGCTGCTATTGATCAGGTAAATGGCCATTTATCTGATAGCACTACTGTCAACGGAAGCTGGAAGATTATAAAAAGACTTACAGCATTAAATAATTAATCAACGGAAATTTATGCAAACATCCATCATTCAAACAACTAACCTCAGCTTCTCCTTTGCCAATGGGGTAAAGACGCTGGATAATATCAATCTCCAGGTACCAAAAGGAAGCGTCTTCGGTTTCCTCGGTCCGAATGGTGCAGGGAAAACAACAACCCTCCGCCTGTTACTGGGATTATTAAAAAATCAACATGGCAAGCTCGAACTATTCGGTGAGGAATTCTCTTCCCATCGCATGGATATACTTAAACGCCTGGGCTCGTTGATCGAACAACCTTCTTTATACCTGCACCTGTCTGCAAAAGAAAATCTTGAGATCTACCGGTTGATCTATAAAGTAAGTAAAAGCAGGGTAGAAGAAGTATTAAAGATCGTGGGCCTGAAACAGACGGGCAAGAAAAAGACAAAACAGTTTTCACTTGGCATGAAACAGCGATTATCCATCGCCATTGCATTATTGCACCAGCCCGAATTGCTGATATTGGATGAGCCTACAAACGGACTTGATCCTAATGGCATCATTGAAACAAGAGAACTGATCAAAAAGCTGAACAGGGAGCATAATACAACCGTACTGGTATCCAGTCATATTCTTCCGGAGATGGAAAGGATGGCTACCCATTTAGGCATTATTCACAAAGGAAAAATGCTTTTCCAGGGCACATTGCCCGAGCTGCAGCAGATGAAAACAAGGCAGACAGCCCTTGAGATAGAAACGAGCGATAATGGCCGTGCCGCAGAATTGTTGAAACAGCAATTTTCCGTACAGCAGAATGAAGAAAAACTGGTCATCCCTTTTCAAAGCAAAGAGCAGTCTGCTTCGATCATTAAGTTGCTGGTGCAACAGGGAGTAGATGTGTATTCACTTTTCCCCCAGCAAAACGACCTTGAACAATTATTTCTTGACATTACATCTAATAACTAATGAGCTTTCTTATATCTACCAAAGCCGAAATCATCAAGACAAAGCGGAGCGCTTCTTTCTGGTTATGCCTGATTGGATCCGCGGTTATTCCGCTTATATTTTTCCTGACCTATATCTTAAAACCCGAGCGTAATTATGCCCGAATGGAACATATGCCCTGGGAGGTCCATTTTTCACAGGGATGGCAGGGTTTTAATGCATTTCTTTTGCCTATGTTCGTAATCCTGGTGTGTAGTCTTATTCCCCAGATAGAATATAAGAACAATGCATGGAAACAGGTGTTTTCATCTCCGCAAACGATAGGTAATATTTTCTTTTCCAAGTATCTCACCATCATCCTGATGATCCTGTTCCTGTTTTTGATGTTCAATATTTTTATGATACTGGGAGCGGTTATTCCCAATTTGGCATACAGTAAATTCACCTTCTTAAGTAAACCAATAGACTGGACATACCTGTTTCGGCTCAACGTCAAAACATTCGTATCCTTGCTGGCGATTATTTCCTTCCAGTACTGGCTGAGCCTGCGGTTCCGGAATTTTATTGTACCTATTAGTATTGGGCTGGGATTGCTGGTTGCCGCATTAATTATTATTCAATTCCGATGGGAGCATATTTATAAGGTACCCTATGCATTCCCCATGCTTACAGTAATGCAAATTGACACTAATGGTGTGAAAGGTTCATTGTTGCTGAATCATGAATGGAACTCGATTGGCTATTGTATTTTCTTTTCAGTGATGGCCTTCCTGGACATGCGTTTCAGAAAAGAGCGGGGATAAGAGCAGATTAAAGTTGGGGGTTTAATAGTTTTCAATAATAGATCAGGCTCAGGTATACTAAAATACTTTTCATATAAAACAATACTGCCTTAACATTAAAATAAGGTTTATGGAAAATACAGAAAGAGTTATTCATGGTAGCAGGAGATCAGAGATTAAGCTGTTGAAAACATTTTTGATAATTTTTGTAATCCTGGTTTTTAAGTATACTGCCTTTTCAGGTAAGACTGATTTACAAAAACGATCGGTATCGTTCAGCATATCTATTGCAAAATTATCTTTCGATTTCGGGTTTAATTCCTATTAGCCTGTTTGTTATTGCGTGGCCTGGTCCGCAGGCCCAAGACCCGCGGACCAGTTTTTTTTATTGCAGGCATAGCATCAATGTTTCGGGATAGTAGTATATGCCTGTACGTTAAAACTTCATGGTACCTCCCAGGCAGGCCATCATTCCCATGCCAATCTCGATCGCGCTCTCGTCAATATTGAAAGTAGGCGTATGTACTCCTGCAGTTATCCCTTTTGCCGTATTCATTACGCCGAGGCGATAAAAACACCCGGGAATCTGCTGTGAATAATATCCAAAATCTTCTGCTCCCATCCGCTTTTCAGTTTCTTCAACATTATCCCGGCCAATAAACCTTTCAGCTTTTTCTTTGGCCAGCTCATTCAGGGCTTCATTATTATATACAGATGGGTACCCGACATCAATATGGAGATCAATCTCTCCACCCATACTTTTTACAAGGTTTGTTGCATTTGCCCGGATCAGCTCATGGGCTTTAAAACGCCATTCTTCATCCATTGCACGGAAAGTTCCCTTCAGTTTTACTTCATTTGGGATCACGTTGGTAGTAGATCCGCCATTGAAGGCCGTAATGGAAAGCACCGTTGGATTATGCGGGTTGTTATTACGACTGACCACCTGTTGCAGGCTTACGATCAGGTGAGATGCGATCAGTATCGGATCGATACACAAATGTGGCGAAGCGGCGTGACCACCCTTCCCTTTTACCGTGATATATAATTCATCGGCACTGGCCATCACCTTACCACTACGAAAACTCAATTTGCCTACAGGCAATCCGGGATGTACATGTAATCCGAAAATAGCGGAAGGAGCGGGATCGTGCAATACACCTTCTTTGATCAGCAAACTTGCTCCCCCCGGATTTTTTTCTTCGCCTGGTTGAAAGATCAGTTTCACAGTGCCTTCCCATTCCTGTTTTAATTGATGAAGGATCTTTGCAGCTCCCAGTAAACAGGTTGTATGCACATCATGACCACAGGCATGCATGATACCTGCATGCTGTGATTTATACGGAACCTCGTTTTCTTCCTGTATCGGCAACGCGTCCATATCCGCACGCAGCGCAATAGTTCTGCTGCCAGGGTTTTTTCCTTCAATAAGACCTACCACGCCCGTAGTGGCTTTTATTTCAAAAGGGATACCGAACTCCTGTAATTTTTGTTGAACGAATTTCGAGGTTTCAAATTCCTGGTAACTCAATTCAGGGCGCGCATGCAGGTGACGTCTTATCTCGATAAACTCTGTGGCATATTGTTTAGCCAGTGATTGGATCTTTTCTACCATGGTTCAAAAATAATCAAACTAAGGGGAATGACGGGCGGTGGGTTAAATGGATTGGCAGCTGCTGTAAAATTCAAAAATGGCCTCGCTATGGGGAAAAATTCAATTACAAAAAAAGCCAATCCCTGTTAGACTGGCTTATAAATATTATTCAGCGTAGACTGATCCTTAGTCCGTCTCATCATTTTTATCCGGTCGCAACTCTACAATATCATTCATGATAAAAACACCTTTTGGAAAATAAGTGTTCAGTTTTTTCTGGTATGCTTCCGCATCTTTGCGGTCTTTAAAATTGCCTGCCTTTACTTTATAATAAGGCGACTGGTGCCAGAGATATGCTTTCATTTCAGGGAAATAAGTATAGATTTTTGTCTTTGCCGCAATCGCTTCCTCCCGGTTACTTGTACTGATCACCATCAGGCGAAATCCTTTACCAGCCCGGCGGGAGTCGCGGCTGGTTTCTTCATTGATCTGTATTTGTTTGCTTACCAGCAGTCCCAGTCTTGGATCTTCATGGATGATCACCGACAGGGTATCGGCTGAATCGGAGGCCGTGTTTTGGGAATAGGCATTTACAGAAATGACCGACAATACGATCAGTACAATTTTTTTCATGTTGTTCTTATTTCAAATATCCTACCAAATTAAAGCAGGAAGTTTTATAAAGGGTACGTAAAATAACAAGCGGCAGTGCCCGGACTTCTAACGGTCAGTATCCACCGCCTGCACCTGCGATATTTTCTACCGGGTGCCAGGTCGTCTTTATCTCTTGTGTATCAAGGATAAAATAAGGCGACTCACCCTGGCTGGCCGTCCAGTTCACCTGGTCGTATATAAAAACGCGTTTCAGGTTTACGGCAGATTTTTCCCGTATCATCTGTTGTACCGAAGAATCCTTTTCGCAATAAATGGTTGCATTTACATCCATATGATCTGCAAACCAGCTGACCAGTTCGCTGACCTTTCCTGTCAGGATATTGACCACCCCGCCCGGCAAATCGGATGAGTTCAGCACTTCTGCAAAAGTGACCGCACACAATGGCTTATTTTCCGAAGCCAGCACTACACAGGTATTGCCCCCAGCTATAACCGGTGCTATAACTGATACTAGTCCCAGCAATGAATCTCCCTGGGGTGCAATGATCGCCACCACGCCCATCGGTTCAGTTACTGAAAAATTAAAATGCGAACTGGCTACGGGGTTCACTGCGCTAAACAATTGCTGAAATTTGTCGCACCAGCCTGCATAATAGATCAGGCGGTCAATCGCCAGATTTACTTCCCTGAGGGCTTCTGTCCGGCTGGAGTCCTGTTGTATAAGCTCTTCGACAAATTGTGCTTTTCTTCCTTCCAGCATCTCTGCCATGCGGTACAGGATCTGGCTGCGGTTAAACGCTGCGCGTCCCGCCCATCCGCCCACAGCGCCCCTGGCTGCAACAACAGCATCCCGGAAATCCTTCCGTGAACTGAGACATACATTGGCCAGTTTATCACCATTCGCGTTCACAGGCACATAAAACCTTCCCGATTCTGTACGCGGAAATTGCCCGCCGATATAGATCTTATAGGTCTTTAGTACTTCCAGCCTTTTTGCAGAATCTTCCATATTATAAAAATTCAAAATTAAAAATTCAAAAGTCAAAAACAGATTTCCTATTACCGGGTGCTTTTTTATTTTTTGATACTGACTTTTATGCTTCTCTCAAACCAGGCGTTTTTGTAATTAATATCAACGGGATAAATTCAAAATTCAAAATTCAAAATTCAAAAATCAAAAATAGTTTTCCTATTACCGGGTGCTTTTTTTAATTTTTAATTTTGACTTTTGAATTTGCTTCACACCAGGTTCACATAAGCCGCCAGCCCATGCAATCCTCCCTCTCTTCCAAATCCGCTTTCCTTATAACCCCCAAATGGTGAGGTTGGATCGAATTTGTTGAAGGTATTGGCCCATACCACACCAGCACGCATTCTCTTAGTCATGTTAAATATCTTCGAACCCTTATCTGTCCATACACCTGCGCTTAATCCATAAGGAGAATTATTCGCTTTCTCAATTACTTCGTCCTCTGTTCTGAATGTCAGTATGGCCAGCACAGGACCAAAAATTTCTTCCTGTGCTATACGATTACTCTGTGCAACATTGGTAAACAAAGTAGGTCTGCAGAAAAATCCTTTGCGGGGTAATGCACAGGAGCTCTCATACATATCCGCACCTTCCTGCTTTCCTATCTTAATATATTTATGGATGGTATCCAGTTGTTGTTTGGAATTGATAGCGCCGATATCGGTATTCTTATCCATCGGATCGCCCACGATCAGCGATTCAAGCCGGTCTCTTAATTTCCGGATCACTTCTTTGGCCACCGATTCCTGTACATATA
>CAZGSG010000150.1:0-13492 GCA_964528095.1 uncultured Terrimonas sp. | reverse complement strand
TAATTGGGTAAGCCGCTGCGATGGTTCAACAGCATTTGTACCGTTATGCCGGGATAAGGAAGACCCGGGAAAAAATGATCGATTGGATCAGTGAGCGAGAGTTTATTTTCCTGTACCATTCTTAATACAGCCATTGCTGTAAAGGGTTTACTGGTGGAAGCGAGATGAAAGGAAGTTGTATCTGTGAGCGAATCCTTTAGCCGGAGATCCCTGTAGCCGCAGTATTTTTCATAAAGGATCTCTCCCTGTTTTGCAATGAGGATACTTCCATTGAATCCTTTTTTTACGAGCATGCTGTCAAAAAAATGATCCAGTATTCTGAAATAGTTCCTGAATTGCTGCTGTGGAAGTTTACCCGGGGTGGGAGGATAGTATTGCAGCGAATCTTCTGCGGTTGTCTTTTCTTTTTTTGAAGAAGATAAATTACATCCCTGTAAAAGGGTAAGGAATATGAGTACACACAACAGGATTTTCAAAAGGGCGCTTTTATTGGTTACTTAGCAAAACTAATTCAAAATTCAGAATTAAAAATTCAAAAATAGCTCACCTGGCAAGTAATGAACTTCAGGATTGAGGGTTGGATGTTTTAGCATTCTTTAAAATGTTTAATAAAAAGATGATATCCAAAAAAGAAGTGCAGTTGATATTAGTACGCTATTTTTGAATTTTTAATTTTGACTTTTGAATTCTTTTATAGTTTACAATAATGGAAAATCTTCATATCAGGCGGGCGACAACAAACGATGCGGAACGTATAGCGGATTTTAGTCGCCAAACTTTTTATGAAACTTTTGCTCCGCACAATACAAAAGAAGATATGGATAAGTTTCTGGCTGAGCAGTTTACCCGTGCAGATCTTGTAAAAGAAGTGGGTGCTGCGGGAAATATTTTCCTGCTGGCTTTTGGCGGGGAGGAATTGCTGGGATATACACGCCTGCGTGACCATCAATGGATACCAGCCCTGAATTCCGATACAACAATTGAAATAGCGAGGATATACGTATCAGCAGCAGCTATCGGTAAAGGAGTGGGGAAGGCGCTTATGCAAGCGTGTTTACAGATTGCGAAGTCAATGGATAAGACAATCATTTGGTTGGGAGTATGGGAGCACAACCAGTTGGCCATTGATTTTTATAAAAAATGGGGGTTTGAAAAATACGGGGAAACCGGTTTTCTACTGGGAAATGACAGGCAGAAGGACTGGTTGATGAAAAAAAAAATCTAATTCAAAATTCAAAATTCAAAAATGGCATTCGTTACAGTTGAAGGGTTCTTTTTTTTAATTTTGAATTTTGAATTCTTCAGTCTTTGAAGTAATCATAATTGGCAGCAACTCCCGTTTTCAAATCAATACACCATAGCCTGTTTATCCTGCCACTGCTGAGGTTCTTATTGTCTGTACCGAAAACGAATAGCTTTGTCCCGGAAAAGATCCAGTCGCTCCATTCTTTTAATTGTGTATCGAAGGACCAGCTGATCTTTCCATCAATGCCCAGCCTGCTCAATTGGATCTTACCTTCATTTCCCAGTTGATTTTTATGAATGACCAGGAAGGGTGTATTTCCTTCAAGATGTATGGGCATGCCGGTTCGTTTATTCATCAGGAAACCTCCATCCAGCAAATAGGCCGGGCCTGCGATAGCAGAATCCTTATCGATTATAAGATCGTCATTCTTATCAGTATAGATGGTGCTGGTAAATAGTTGCCGGCGCCCCGTTTCACCGTACATGGCCTGGTATTGAAAGTGGTCATAGAGTTTCTCCAATTCCTGTCTTGTATAGATACCATACCATGCTCCACCCAATGTATCCATATTTGTTTTTGCCTGGTTAAAATAGATACCTGCTTTTCCGGACAGGGTTTCTATTTTTCTTTTTTTATCGTTGAATGCCTGGTCTTTTTTACGGGCTGTTCTTTTTAGATCATTGAGGCTGTCGCGTTCTTTGTACAATAGTTTTCTCTCGGTATAAAATTCTTTGGTAAGCCGGTTATATTCATCGCGGTTGATCTCCCCGGCAGCCAGTCTTCGCGCAGCACCGATTGATTTGTGTGCATACAGGCTATCGGAGCGGGTCTGGTTGATCTTTTCCAGTTTTTCCAGTTTATTCAATTCGGGCGAGCCCGCATCGTTCTCCTGTTCCTCATTTGGTGTTATGGCCAGGGTTGTTGTATTGATCCGGAAGGGAACACCATCTGTAGCGGTAAAACTGATTGAATTATCAGCCGGGTTGAACTGGTAATATTTTCTTTCCCCGGGTAATTTATTTTTGATAAAGGAGTTTTTATTTTCCAGTATGCCTTTGTCGGCTTTCGTGTCCAGGGTGAATGGATCGAATGCCATTAGTTCGCCCATGAATAGCCAGGCTGTGTTGTTAGCACTGCCGATGATCTCTACCGGGTAATTTTTTATATCCCGCTGGTGCCTGATCTTTCTGTCAGCCAGTTTTCCCCCGCTTTCCGCATCATTGGCCTGCACATAATATTTACTGCTTACCGTTTTACTGGTGAAACCGCCTTTTTGCGAATAGGAGGTGGCTTCGTCGAATTTTACAATGGAGAAGATAACAGCCTTATTCCCGTTTTCAAAATAGAGCGCCGGGACAATGGCAAAACGTTCATCATACCTGGAAAGACAGCCGCGGAGGAGGTAAAATATCCCGCCAATAAACAAGGCAATGGAAATAATAACAATGAGTAGTGGTTTTTGGAAGGCCCGCATTGCGTGGTTTGAATTTGGGCAAAAATACGGTTCGGGAATCCAATTTCAGAATATGCGTCAATTTAAAGGGCAGATATAGAAATATCCGCCCTTCTTCACCAATACTGCTTAGAAATAATAAATAAGCCAGGTCAACAAAGAACCGGCTTAAGATATGTTTGACGATAGTTTCGTTTATTGTTCAATAATGCAGACAACCAAAGAAAAACAGGGGGAAAGAAGAGTCTGCTGACTGCAAAAAAAATAGCAGTTCCCGCGTATGGGTGTAACGATTTTCTCATGTTGGTTGGTTAACTTCTTTCAGCAATTGCTGAACCTTGCACAATCTATTTGAATATTGTTTTGTGATATCGTTAATTCAACGAATAACAGCTATCTGTATACAAAAATCGCTTTCCGGGTGTAGTTGGTATAGCGGATACACCGGTGGTCGTTGATGGGATAAAAGCGGTTGTTGATACTTATACCCCTGTTTATGAAACTATCGGGGTTGATGCCCGGGTTCAAAAGAAATCCGTGCGATTTCAGACGGGGTTAACCATCGGGCAACATGTTTGTAGCCGTATCGATTTAATTGAATTGCTCCTGTAACCAGGGAAAGCGCCGGGCCTA
Organism: uncultured Terrimonas sp.; assembly: GCA_964528095.1. GTDB lineage: Bacteria > Bacteroidota > Bacteroidia > Chitinophagales > Chitinophagaceae > CAZGSG01. Next base: position 10,160 of record CAZGSG010000150.1, on the reverse strand, counting down.
GATCATGCAGCTCAATGATTTTTGCAATTGGATAGCCGGGAAGATCCTGGCTTAGCTATCAAGTACGGATTGCACCAGTTCCTTGTAACTTCTTCCCACGGGGATCTGTTTGCCGTTTATCTCGACGTCTGTAGCTGTAAAAGCGTCGATCTTATCTTTCGCGACGATGAATGAACGGTGAACACGAAGAAAATTATTTTTGGCAAGAATTTCCTCTATCTGTCCCAGTTGGAATTTAGTAAGTATGGTTTTAGTTTTTGTCACTATCCGGATATATTCTTTCAGGCTCTCAATAAATAAGATCTCGTCCAGGAATATTTTGACCTTTTTTTTACTGACATTGAAGAACAAAAAAGCTCTTTCACCCGGCACAGGTTGTGTAGTCGTATGAGCAACCTGCTCGGATGATTGCCTTAGTTTATTCACCGCCATCAGGAAGCGGCTAAACTCTACAGGTTTTAGCAGGTAGTCCACTACATTGTACTCGTAGCCCTGCAACGCGTATTCATGATAAGCCGATGTGATAATGATATGTGGGGGATGTTTAAGTGTTTTTATAAAGTCCAGCCCTTTTAATTTGGGGAGATGGATATCCAGGAAGATAAGATCTACTTTTTCTTTCTGCATCATTTCCATTGCAAAGATCGCATCCGCGCAGGTGCCCCTGAGTTGTAAAAAAGGCACCTGGCGAATATAGTCCTGCAGCACTTCGGCTGCCAGTGGTTCATCTTCCACGATAATGCAATTATACTGCTGCATGCTGCCTTAGGTTTAGTGTTAGTATGATGGTAAAACGATCGGGTTCATTATTCATCTCCAACCTGTGACCCGGGTACATCAGTTCCAACTGTCTTCGTACATTACTGAGACCGATATTTTCCCGGATATGTTTCCCCCCGTTATCATCTTTCGAATTTTCTACTGTAAATATAAGATGACCCTGTTGTACCTGCACATTGATATGGATAAATGAATTAAACCTGGCTTCACTGGCGCCGTGTTTAAAAGCATTTTCTACAAAAGGTAGCAGGATCAATGGCGCAATGGGTTGTGTCTCATCATCCACTGACTTGGTGAAATAGATCGTCAGCCTTTCGTTGTAACGGATCCGTTCGAGTTCGATATAATCAGCGAGTACCCGTAATTCGTCGGCAACCGGAATGCTGCTGTCTTTTGATTCATATAGCATGAACCGAAGTAGTTTGGATAGTTTCATTACCACATCTGCAGTGTCATCCGATTTTTTGCGAGCCAGCGCGTAGATATTATTAAGCGTATTGAACAGGAAATGAGGATTGGTTTGTGTTCGCAGGAATTTTAATTCTGCTTCCAGTTTTTCTTTTATCAGTTTTTTTTGTTTTTCCATTGACCGTTGAGAATTACGGTATTGGTTAACGGCAACAGTAACTCCTATAATAAATAAAAGATCGATAAAGGTAGAAATGACGCGTTGTAAATGAAAAAGGGGCTTATTCTCTGTGGTCTCCAGGTAGATATAAGGCAGCACAACATGATTTACCAGGAGGCGAAAACATACGATTGCAATGGCAATAGCTACCAGGCCACAAAGAAAAATAAAGATAATTTTCCTGGCGTTTCCTGTCAGTTGATTGACCAGGTATTTAATATAATACGATAAAGGGATCTTTATAATGAGCAGGCAGGCCTCTGTTTTAAATGCCATCACCCAACGTTCAAAACCAGGTATCGCGGCAAAGGAAGCGCTGATCCATGCGAATTCTATATATGATTCAAACAGCAGGTAAGAGATCCAGAAAAAGATATGTAACCTCAGCCGATTGTTCATTACCGTAAATCTCGGAAAATCTTCGGGCTTTAACGACAATTATATAACAACAACCGTCTTCCAATTATAAACTGCGGTTTTACATGTATGAATGAAGCAGGGCAGATGTATGCCGCTATCTGTGGCCTGGCTGCCGGTACCGGTTGAATACCTGCGCACTTCGTGCACAGTGTAGATTATTTTACTTCAATTAAACACCAATAATGTCAAGAATAAAAAAGATCCTGGTCCTGTGTTGTTTTATCATGCCCTTGCTGTCGGTCGCACAGAAAGAACTGCAATTTAATTCGCCTCCTTCTTCGCCTGCCCTGTTTGGAAATGGGGTTATCAGTACCGGTTTGCGGGAAAGGGATTTTGCGTTATCGCCGGATGGTACCGAACTTTTTTATACACTCCAGTCGCCGCTGGGCATTTTTCAAACCATCTTATATAGGCAAAAAAACAGCCACGATAAATGGAGCGAGCCGGAGATCGCTCCATTTGCCGGGCGATTCAGTGATCTTGAACCAGCATTTACCAGCGATGGGAAAAGATTATTTTTTTCATCAAACAGACCTCTGACCGGGGATAGCATCAAGGATTTTGATATCTGGTTTGTGGAAAAGAAAAATGGCGAATGGGGCAAGGCACAAAATATTGGCGCACCGGTTAATACCCCTGCTGATGAATATTACCCTTCGATAACAGCGAGCGGTAATCTCTATTTTACTGCATCATATGATAAGGCGGCAAAAGAAGATATTTATAAGGCAACATGGGAAAAAGGAAAGTACACTACTATTGTCCCGCTTGATTCGGCTATCAACTCACGCAGCTATGAGTTCAATGCGTATGTTTCACCTGATGAACAATTGATCATCTTTACTTCTTATGGCAGGAAGGACGATAAGGGAAGAGGTGATCTTTACATGAGCATAAAAAACAAAACCGGTCAATGGCAGCCTGCTATCAACATGCTGGAACTAAACTCCGATAAGATCGACTATTGTCCCTTTGTGAGTTTTGATAAAAAGATATTGTTCTTTACCAGCGAACGAACAGGTCTTGTAGCTTCTTATCCCGCAAAGCATCCCGGCTATCACCAACTGGCGACAATATTCAACTCGGCACAGAATGGCGGAGGGGATATCTACTGGGTGGATTTTCTTGAAATAATTAGGAGATTCAAATTCAAAAGTCAAAATTAAAAATTCAAAAAGGCACTCCGAAAGAGGGGAGTCGGTTTGTATTTTGATGTTGTGTTTTTATGGGGTATCTTATCTCTACGGAATGTACACTAGTAATCTATCCTTTGCTGTTGCGGGTTAAATGTTTTTTGGAAATAGCCCGGATAAATATGCAAAATGAGAGAAGCTAACCCCGATTTAGAGCCTGTAAGCCTCAGCGGGGCTGCCTGTTTCTAGCAATCATCAATCTATCACGATCCTAACCCCAGCGGGGTTAGCTGTTTTGCGTCATTGGTAAGGTTCTCTAAATGCGTCTATTTCTTTACAGAGATAACCATTAGCTGAATCTTTAACTATGGCCCATCATTGCCGCTCACTCCGAAAACCGGAGTTCATTTTTTAATTTTTAATTTTGACTTTTGAATTTAATCGAGGTAATGATCTTCTTCGCATGTTCCCTCGAGTTTTCTATAAACAACCGATGCGTATTCATTCCGCCACAAATAACCCCGGCCAGGAAAATATTCTTTACACTTGTTTCGTGTGTATCATTATTAATAGATGGACACATGATATCGTCGTTTGACAGGTCAATACCCGTTCTTCTCAGAAAACCAAGATCGGGCTGATAACCTGTTGCGGCAATGACACGATCATTTTCGAGTGTGATAATGCCCTGTGGTGTTTCGATCACTACTTCGTGTTCACGGATTTCTTTAATAGAGGATTGGTAGTACGCCTTGATGGAACCTTCGTTGATCCGGTTGAGGATATCCGGTCTTACCCAGTATTTCACCCGTTGACCGATCTCTGCCTGTCTGATCACCATAGTGACTTCGGCGCCTTTTCTCCATGTTTCCAATGCCGCATCCACCGATGAGTTTTGCGCACCTACCACGATCACTTTTTGAAAAGCATAAAAATGTGGTTCCTTATAATAGTGGGTTACTTTAGGAAGTTCTTCTCCCGGTACATTCAGTAAATAGGGGATATCATAAAAACCTGTCGCAATAATAATATGATCGGCTGTATACTTATGCTTGTCAGTAACTACAAGGAAGTTTGTTGTTGAAGGATCTGTTGACTGAGGTTGCACGGATATGACTTCTTCAAACAAACGTGTATTGAGTTGATACGTGGTTACAACCCGGCGATAATATTCCAGTGCTTCAGCGCGTACAGGCTTTGGATTATTGGATACAAATGGAATTTCCCCGATCTCTAATCTTTCTGATGTAGAGAAGAAAGTCATATTAACAGGATAATTGTAAATGGAATTTACGAGGCACCCTTTATCCAATATCACATGATCAAGTCCTGCTTTTTTCGCTTCAATTCCGCATGCGAGTCCTATGGGTCCTGCCCCAATAATCAGTACTGGAAAATGTAGTGTAGTCATTCGCAAAGATAAGGATACACCAAATTGAGTATTGCTATACGCTGTTGCGCTCGCTTATTTTGACATAAATATTTAAATTACCAGACATGAAAAAATTAACTGTTCTTTTATTAGCGGCGGCCTTTTTGGCTGTAGGATGTAACAATAATAATCCTAAAAAAACAGAAGAAGGTGGCGGCGGTCTCTTCGGAGGCAACAACGGAGGAAACAATGGACCGAAGAAAGGTGGAAATGGATGGGCCACACAGGACCGTGATAAATTTATGAATGATTGTACAACCGGTCTTGGAGAGGCTGTGGGTAATCCAAAGCAGGTTTGTTCATGTGTACTGGAAAACCTGGAGAAAAAATACGCCAGTCTTGCAGAAGCGGACAGGGTGGGAGGCAAAGCAGAAGGAGAGCGGGCGGTTCGTGAGTGTATGCAGGGTACCGGTGGTGATATAAATGGCGGCGATGTTCCTGTCAGGAATGACGGTGGCGGAGATTATACAGGTGGTGATCAACCTGCAGGCGGTGGCTGGACCTATCAGCAAAAACAAACCTTCATGAATCAATGTGTGCCCAGCGCGCAACAGGCGCAGGGACTGACGCTGCAACAAGCTACATCTTATTGCGAATGCATGACCAATAAAGTGGCAGCAAAATTCACTTATCCTGAAGCTAACAGGCTTACTGCCGCTGAGTTTCAAAAACAGGAATGGCAACAGGCGATGATGGATTGCAGGCCGAACGCCAACTATTGATAATTCAAAATTAAAAATGCAAAATTCAAAAATACTCTCCGATTGCTGGGGTCTGTTTTTGAATTTTGCATTTTTAATTTTGAATTCCACCTGTTTCTTCCATTTTAGGTTTTATCCCCGGTCTCGCTTATTTTTGCGGCTCTTAAAACTGAAATAACTAATGGCAAGATCAATTGCGTTTAGGGAAGCTATTCGGGAAGCAATGAACGAAGAAATGAGAAGAGATGAACGTGTGTTTTTGATGGGAGAGGAAGTGGCCGAGTATAATGGTGCCTATAAAGTAAGCCAGGGAATGCTGGCCGAATTCGGTCCGAAGCGGGTAATAGATACGCCTATTTCAGAATTAGGCTTTACAGCAGTGGGAGTGGGAGCTGCTCAAAATGGATTACGCCCGATTGTCGAATTCATGACCTGGAATTTTGCGGTACTCGCATTGGACCAGATCCTGAATACCGCCAGCAAAATGCTTGCAATGAGCGGGGGACAGGTATCCTGCCCGATCGTTTTCAGAGGCGGCAATGGATCGGCTGGGCAGTTAGGTGCACAACATTCCACCGCGTTTGAAAGCTTGTATGCAAATATTCCCGGAATAAAAGTGGTGTCACCCAGCAATGGTTATGATGCCAAGGGATTGCTGAAACAGGCCATCCGGTATGAAGAAGATCCCGTTATGTTCATGGAAAGTGAAGTGATGTATGGTGAAAAAAGTGACATTCCTGACGAGGAGTATTATATAGAGTTGGGTAAGGCGGATGTAAAAAGACAGGGCACCGATGTGACCATTGTTTCTTTCAATAAAATGATGAAAGTTGCATTAGGGGCAGCCGCCGAACTGGAAAAAGAGAATATCAGCGCTGAAGTGATCGATCTTCGCACGATCCGTCCGCTGGATTGGAAAACGATCCTGGAAAGTGTAAAAAAGACCAATCGTTTAGTGATTGTAGAAGAACAATGGCCATTTGCTTCTGTTTCATCAGAGATCACTTACCAGATACAGAAAGAAGGCTTTGATTATCTGGATGCGCCGATCAGGAGAATCACTGCTGCCGATGCGCCGCTGCACTATGCGCCTAATCTTGTAGCTGCTGCATTACCCGATGTACCAAGAACAGTAAAATTGGTGAAGGACGTGATGTACATGAGGAAATAATTACCCACTTTTTTGTAATAAATTCTACGAAGCCGGTATTTTAATACCGGCTTCGTTATTAAGGCATTAGTAAAAATACTCTTAATAATTTTTTACTGTATCCATGCAACGTTTTGGGTATAATAATGCATCTTTGTTCTGGTTTTTCATAGGATATTGGATTTTAAAAGCGAGGCTGGATTTCTATCCGGCCTCTATTATTTTCAGGCCTCCTTTCTTCCTGTCCTTGTTTCCTTCCTTTAAAAAATTATCCCAATTTCCGGCTGGCCGCTTATCCTTACTTTTGCGGCACAAATTATTTTTACATGCCTGATATATTGATCATTGATGATGAAAAAGCGATTCGTAAGACCCTTATCGAAATCCTCTCTTTTGAGGGATATAAACTGGAGGAGGCATCCGACGGCGAAGAAGGGCTGAAAAAATTCAGGGAAAAGGCATATGATGTTGTATTGTGCGATATCAAAATGCCAAAACTTGACGGGATTGAGTTTTTGCAGAAAGCAGGAGAAATTAACCCGGATATCCCTATTATTATGATCTCGGGTCATGGCAATATTGAAACAGCGGTTGAAGCGGTCAAAAAAGGGGCATACGATTATATTTCCAAGCCGCCTGATCTGAACCGCCTCCTGATCACCATCCGGAACGCTATGGAGCGTAACAGTCTCGTGACAGAGACAAAGGTGCTGAAAAGAAAAGTAAGCCGTGTGCAGGAAATGATCGGGGGGTCGGCTCCCATACAAAAGATCAAGGATACCATCGATAAAGTGGCACCCACCGAGGCCAGGATCCTGATAACAGGCGAAAATGGCGTTGGAAAGGAATTGGTGGCAAGATGGGTGCACGAAAAAAGTAATCGCTCAGGCGGACCGCTTGTAGAGGTCAATTGCGCCGCCATTCCAACAGAACTGATCGAAAGCGAGCTTTTCGGACATGAAAAAGGATCTTTTACTTCAGCTATTAAACAACGGATAGGAAAGTTTGAACAGGCGAATACCGGCACATTATTCCTGGATGAAATAGGAGATATGAGCCTGAACGCGCAGGCAAAAGTATTGCGCGCTTTGCAGGAAGGAAAAATAACAAGAGTGGGAGCAGACAAAGACATCAATGTAGATGTACGGGTGATAGCTGCGACGAACAAAGATCTGCTGAAAGAAGTAGAAGAGAAAAATTTCCGGCTTGATTTATATCACCGCCTGAGCGTGATCCTGATCCATGTACCAGCACTCAACGAACGACGTGATGATATACCGATGCTGGTAGACCAGTTCCTGGATGATATTTGTTCTGACTACGGCATAGCCAAAAAAGACATTGACGCGGATGCGATCCGTTTACTGCAGGAGTATAACTGGACAGGTAATATCCGGGAATTGCGTAACGTTGTTGAGCGACTGGTCATCCTTTCTGCCAAGACGATCACGGTAGAGGATGTGCATAGCTATGTAATGCCTCGTTGAGAGAATTCAAAATTCAAAAGTAAAAATTCAAAAATATACTCCGAAAACCGGAGTGCGTTTTTGAATTTTGAATTTTTACTTTTGAATTTGAAAGGTGTTTACCGGTAAAAACAGGGGCTTACGCCTAATTTGAAGAAAGTTTAACGGTCACGGAACACTGGAACGTCGAAATTTGCACAGCTGAGTTGAATAAAATTAGAAATGGAAGATTCGAAAACGGCACCTGCTTTTCAGGGTGCATTTTTTAATTTTTAATTTTGACTTTTGAATTAATTAGTTTGTTTTTTCAATAAATACCGCTACATGCCATTACAACATTTGTTTATCGTTTATCTTATCGGCACTTTGCTTGTTTTTCTGCCCTCATTTGGATTGGCTAAACTTTTTGCCAAAGCAGGGCAGCCCGGATGGAAGGCGTTTGTACCATTTTATAATACCTGGGTCATGCAGGAGATCGCTCAACGGCCCAAGCATTGGGTTTTCTGGCAACTGATCCCGGTGGTCGGCTGGTTTATTACTCCCGGTATATTCATCGAATTCACGAAGGTATTTGGCAAGTTTTCCTTTGGACATCATACAATGGCTTCTTTATTCGCCCCATTTTATTTTCCCTGGCTGGCGGCACAACCCGATACAAAATTTATTGGAGCGGCGGCTGCGGCCAAACATAAAAAACCAGGCTGGCGCGAGTGGGTGGATGCGGCCATTTTCGCGATCGTAGCCGCTACATTGATCCGCACGTTTATATTTGAGGCATACACCATCCCATCAGGGTCGATGGAAAAGACCTTGCTGGTAAGAGATTTTTTATTTGTAAGTAAACTGAGCTACGGACCCCGTATTCCTAATACACCGCTATCAGTTCCATTTGTACATAATTATATGCCGATCACGGATGGCAAATCCTATTCAGAACTGATCAAGCTCCCCTATATACGCTGGTTCGCTTCTGCACCTAAAAGAGGAGATGTGGTCGTATTTAATTTCCCGGCAGGTGACACGGTGATCCATAAAGTAGGATATGAATCAGCGCAACCGTATTATGATTTTGTAAGGGCAATGGGCCGTGAAAGAGTCTGGCAAACAGACGAGCTTAAGCCGATCGTGGTACACCCCGTTGATAAAACGGATAATTATATCAAAAGATGTGTAGGTGTGGCCGGCGATACATTAGAGATCATAAAGGGTACCGTGTTCATAGATGGTAAAGCGCAGACTATTCCTCCTTATTCAGACAGGGCATACCTGGTCACGGTAAAACCCAATCTTACGCTCGATAAGGAATTTCTTACTGATATGGGAATATTGATCAATGAAGGAGAACGCAGTTCTGACCTTTCAGACAGGGGCAACCGGCAATACGAAATATTCCTTACAGAAAAAGAAAAAGGCATCCTGGAAAAATCGACCGTAGTGGAAAGCATCGTTCCCTTATACCTCGACACACCATCATTACAAATATTCCCATATGATACATTACATAAATGGTCACAGGACAACTATGGCAAGATCTGGATACCGAGGAAAGGCGCTTCACTGACGCTTACACCAGAAAATTACTCAGTTTACGAACGGGCCATACGTGTATATGAACAAAATGATTTCGTTCAGAAGGATGGCAAATTTTATTTGAATGGAAAAGAAGTGACCAGTTATACTTTTAAAATGGATTATTACTGGATGATGGGTGATAACCGGATGGGATCACAGGATAGCCGGTTCTGGGGATTTGTGCCCGAAGACAGGATCGTTGGAAAAGCCTGGATGATCTGGTTTAGCTGGGATAAGGGACCGAGATGGAAACGGTTGTTCAGCATCGTGAAATAATTCAAAATGCAAAATGCAAAAATATACTCCGAAAATTGGGGTCTGCTTTTGAATTTTGATTTTTGAATTTTATCAGGCACAAATAACTAACTTTAAATGCCCTGTCAGTAAGACGGGGCATTGTTGATTTAAACGACCTGTCTATGAAGGAAGTAAAATTTGAATTCGGGTACGAATTGTATAATGATATTACAGAGCTGAGGCCGGCGGATGCGGACTTGCTGACCAGGGCAAGAGCGGTGACCAAAAAAGCATACGCTCCTTACTCCAATTTTCATGTTGGTGCGGTGGCCCGGCTGGCCAATGGCGAGCTGGTAGCAGGTACCAACCAGGAAAATGCTTCCTATCCTGTCGGGATTTGTGCAGAAAGGGTATTACTGGGCAATGCAGCCACTTTGTACGAAGGCGTAAGTATAGATACTCTCGCAATAAGTTATGACAGTGACACGCTCCCCAGTGATCATCCCATCTCTCCCTGTGGTATGTGCAGGCAGGCTTTATTGGAATACGAAACGAGGACAAAAAAGCCGCTCCGGCTTATTCTTGCAGGACAGAAGGGAAAGATCCAGGTCATCGCCGCGGCCAGTTCTCTGTTGCCCTTT
>CAZGSG010000149.1:0-13540 GCA_964528095.1 uncultured Terrimonas sp. | reverse complement strand
CAGCCAATTCGCAAGACCTGTTCTTTATCAACCAAAGCAACCGTGCTGTATACATTACCAGGCGCACGATTTTAGAAGAAGGGGGTTTTCCTTATGAACTCTCGAAGGATGATAAGCAGGTGCAGCGTATTCCACTGCAAACAACCGATGCAGCTATTTACAATATAATGATGGAAGATGCAAAAGGTTCATTTGGTACCAATACCGGGAGGATGTATTTGTTGAAACCAGGAGATACTATTATCCTCAGTCAAAAAGATGCGCAACTACACCTGGCGCATTCTTCATCCGGCATACGTACACGTGAGCTTGCAATGGGCAGGGGATTGGTAGATGGAGTAAACATAAAACCAGTATACACGCTTGATTTTAAAACCTACATGGCCCTGAATAATTTACCGCCAGCGGAAAAAGACAGGATCGTTGATAGTTTATCAATACCTGTTGCGAATTATATAGCGGAGTATTGCAGGAGAAATGGCATTGATGAGGAAGTGCAGGCATTATACCGGTATAATTTTATGGGAATGCGATACGATGCTAAGCTGGCTGTCATAAATAATAGCAACAACAACCTGTATGTAAAAAAAGTAAGTGATTTTTATAAAGATTCGGTAGCCAAATGGGCTAAAGAATTTACATGTGATAACTGCACGAATGTGCCGTTCTATAACAATGCGGCCAGGTATACCTTTAACCTGCTGTTGAAGGAACTAAGCCCGATCGAACATTTAAAAGCTATTGCCAGGTTAACCAAAGGTAATACGCGAGACTTTCTGTTATCAGCTTATATGGCCGAGCAGGTGAAAGCGCGCAATACCAGGATGAATGAGCTTATGGTAGTTTACCAGCAACTATGCAGTAATCCTGTTTATAAAAAATTAGTGGCCGATAATCTTGTACAGGCGAATAAAACCAGCCCGGTATCAAAAAAAGGATTGGCTATGTTAATGACGGCTGATAAAAAGCAGGTGGACTTTAATGATATGGTAAAGGCCAATAAGGGGAAGATCATTTATATTGATTTTTGGGCCAGTTGGTGTCATCCATGCCTGGCGGAAATACCATTTTCATTAAAGCTACATGATAGTATCAAAAATGCTGCAATCAAAATGGTCTATATTTCAATTGATGATGATGTTGATAAATGGATAAACATGGCCAGGATACAACAGGTGAATGGCGCAAACAGCTATTTGCTGATGAATGCAGGTAAAGATGGATTATCAAAATTGATTGAGTTAGGTCCAATTCCCCGCTATCTTATAATTGGGAAGGATGGTAAATTTATCGATACCGATGCCAGCCGGCCGTCTGAGCCTCAAACCTATAAAATATTAAAGGGGTTGGCGGAAAAATAACGCTATTGTCGAATCAGTCCTAAAGTGGATTTAACACGGAGGAATTTGAGGTATTGTGACTGAAGATACTTCTAAAAAAAGGAGGCGCGGAAGGCTTAAGAAAAGACAGGTGATTCTTTATTGCTCCGTGCCTCCTTATTCTGAAGCTCAATGTTAAATGAATCCAGAAATATAGTTCTGTATAATACAAACAATGATCACCCGTGATTCCGTGCTAAAACAGGCTTTAGGAAAGCCGCCAAATTCTATTCTTTTTTTGTCACAGATCCCAACGGAATACCCGCAGAAAACCAACAGCATTCCAGCATAGAGCTTGAAAATAAAGACAAAAATCTTTAGTGTAATCAGCAGCCATCTCAAAACTGTTTTTTAATAAGGTCATGTCGGAACAGCCTGTTTTCACGTAGTGAAAATCCTCCTTAGCTCAATCATGTACAAATAGCTAAGTTCTCCCTTAGCTCATTTTCTCTGTCAGCTCCTTCGAAATCCCTATCGAAATACATGCACCACCAATTTATTTCAAAAACCCACTGGTAAGGCCGCAAAGGGAATGCAAAAAAATATAAATAGGGCGGTATATACCTGCGAGAAAGTAATAAAAAAATCTTTTATGGTAGCTTAGTAGTGCTGGATGAAAGAGCCGAAGTCAGGTTTTGTAATCCAAATGGTAAAATAGCGTAAGAACCGGATAAAGCAGATTTAACCGGATCATGGGTATTAAATTATATTTGAATCGATAACGTGTACAAACATATACAAACTAAGTTCCGCGTATTGCCAGTCATCAGAACCTGCTAATTCATTCAGCATATGAAAAATAATCTCTCAGTTTTAATTTTACTAATTGTATTTGCCGGTTGCTCCACTGAAAAACAGGCGCCAGTTCCCTATGGCGCATTACCAACAGAGCGGCAATTAAAATTGCACGAGATGGAAATGTATGCATTGATCCATTTCACACCCACTACTTTTCAAAATAAAGAATGGGGTTTTGGGGATGCAGACCCGGCGATTTTTAATCCCATAAAATTTGACGCTGACCAGATAGCTGCCGCGGTGAAATCTGCCGGCTTCGGCGGTTTTACCGTAGTAGCAAAACACCATGATGGATTCTGCCTCTGGCCTACAAAAACTACTGATTATAACATTAGCAAAAGCCCTTTTAGAGATGGTAAAGGCGATATGGTAAAAGAATTTGCCGATGCGGCAAAAAAAGCAGGACTGCAATTGGGTATATACTGTTCGCCCTGGGACAGGAACAATACCAACTACGGATACCCTAAATACGTGACGGACGTATATTACCGGCAATTGAACGAATTATATACGCGGTACGGCAACCTGTTTACGGTATTTTATGATGGTGCAAATGGTGGCGACGGTTACTATGGTGGAACAAACCAGGCAAGAAAAATTGATGCAACCAGCTATTACAATTTTGATACGATATGGAGCATAGTAAGAAAGCTGCAGCCAACGGCTAATATTTTCAGTGATATCGGACCGGATATAAGATGGGTGGGCAACGAGAGCGGGTTCGCGGCAGAAACCAGTTGGGCCACATTTACTCCTACAGCAGTTGACAGTTCAAAAAAGCCCAGTCCTGGTTATGTGGATACAAAAAATTCACCGGGTGGTACCAGGAATGGAAAATACTGGATACCGGCAGAATGCGATGTGCCCATGCGTCCGGGCTGGTTTTATCATGCGGACCAGGAAGACAAAGTAAAAACAGCAGCGCAACTCCTGGATATTTATTACAATAGTGTAGGCAGGGGTGGTACGTTGGATCTTGGTATTTCCCCCACAAAGGAAGGACTGCTAAGTGATGGTGATGTGGAAAAACTTCGCAGGTTTGGTGAATTATTAAAACAAACTTTCGCTATCAACCTGGCCAGCAAAGCCAGTATTACAGCATCCAATACCAGGGGGAAAACGGAGAAATTCAGCACTCGTTTTTTGACAGATAACGATCCGTATAGTTATTGGGCTACCGATGATGAGGTGACAACACCCGAGCTCGTTATTACACTAAACGAAACAGCATCCTTTAATGTCATTCGCCTCAAAGAAAATATCAAACTTGGTCAACGAATAGCAGGAGTAGCGATAGATACATGGGAGAATAACAACTGGAAGGAAATAGCAACCGCAACCAGTATTGGAGCCAACAGGCTGATCCGCCTGCCACAGTATATAACCACCCAAAAGCTCAGATTGCGCATTACTGCATCCCCAGTGTGTATTGCCTTGAGTGAACTGGGCCTGTATGCAGAGCCACAGGAACTGGTAGCCGCAAATACTACAAGCGCAAAAAAAGAAATTTCAAAAGCCGGCTGGAAAGTGGCAAAAGAGCTATCTGCTATTATTGATAATAACCCCGCAACAATTTATACTTCACCGGCTGGAATGCCGCAATCAATTATTATTGACCTGGGTGATGAACATCCATTCAACTCCTTTATATATCAGCCAAGAATGGATGGAAAGAAAGACGGCATTGCAGACCAGTACGAATTTTATATAAGCAGTGATGGACAGCAGTGGAAGAAGGCGGCTTCGGGCGAGTTTTCAAATATTGTAAACAACCCGGTAGAACAGGTTGTAACAAGCCAGCAAATTTTAAAAGCAAGGTATATAAAGTTTGAAGCAAAAAGGGTGGTAGAAGGTAAGCATGTTACGGTGGCGGAATTAGAAATCCGGTAAACGTTGTTCGGCTCTATTAGTTATTATAGCTAATATTGTCAGGAAAAATGCCGGGCATAAACTTACAACAGATGATCCCGGTTGACAGGCCGTTATAAAAAAAAATCAAATGGATTTGAAGTACGATACGAAGTACCCCTCTATTGAGGACCTGATTAAAAAAGCAAAAAGAAAAATACCCCGCTTCGCTTTTGAGTATTTAGATGGTGGCTGCAATGAAGACGTCAATCTTTATAAAAATACAGCTGAGCTTCGGGAAATTGAATTAAGACCATCTTATCTTTCCCGGCATACCGCGGCAAACCTGAAAACGGAATTGTTTGGGCAGGTGTATGATGCCCCCTTTGGTATTGCACCCGTTGGCCTGCAGGGTTTAATGTGGCCCAATGCTCCTGAGATACTGGCTAAAGCAGCGGCGCATCATAATATTCCATTTATATTGAGTACAGTCAGTACATCCAGTATTGAAAAGATCAGTGAGTTGACCGATGGAAAAGCCTGGTTCCAATTATATCATCCGGCAGATACGGTTATCAGGGATAGTATCATTAAAAGAGCGGAAGCCGCTCATTGCCCGGTGCTGGTGATCTTATGTGATGTTCCCACTTTTGGTTTTCGCCCGAGAGATATCCGCAATGGGCTGGCGATGCCACCCAGGATGACATTAAGAAATGTGCTACAAATCATGGGTAGGCCAGAATGGGCGCTTAGAACACTGGTACATGGACAACCGGCATTTGCCACCATGAAACAGTACATGCCCAAAGGATTAAACATGAAACAGCTGGGTGCTTACATGAACAAGACTTTTTCAGGCAGGTTGAATGAAGAGAGAATTGCAGCTATCAGGGATCTATGGAAAGGGAAACTGGTGCTAAAAGGAGTGGCAAGTACAGAGGATACAGAGATGGCCATAAAGCTTGGTATTGATGGGATCATCGTATCTAACCATGGAGGCAGGCAGTTGGATGCGGGACAATCTTCTGTGCGATCACTTGAACCGATCCTTGAGAAGTACAAAGGGAGGATTAAGATCATGATGGATAGCGGCATTCGTTCTGGTCCCGATGTGGCAAGAACACTCGCGTCAGGTGCCGAATTCGCTTTTATGGGCAGATCATTTATGTATAGTGTGGCCGCGCTGGGAGACAGGGGAGGAGATCATGTGATATCGATGTTGAAGATCCAATTGCAGCAGGTGATGGAACAGATCTGCTGTGCGACAACAAAAGCTTTTTCGAATCACCTGGTAACGCGGTAAATTGGTTTGTAAAAATTGGTGTTTTCACTAAAGTTTGTTTTAACACGGAATCACGGGTGATCTTTCTTTCTATTTATACAGGATTGTATTTCTGAATTCGTTTAAAATTCAAGTTCGAAATAAGGAGGCACGGATCAATAAGAAATGACCTATCTTTTTTTAAACCATCCGTGTGTCCGGGTTTAAAAATCTCTTCAAGAATCCAATTTCTCCGTGTTACCGTGTTAAACACCACTCTAAGTCGGTTGATGGCGGTTGATTCATTGCCAATATTATTTTGTGGGCCACCTGATCAACCCAGGATTGCAGAACGATCCCTACCCGAAAAGCAAAAGCGCCGGCATAACCAGCGCTTTCATAATATCATATGGCTATACGAAGTTTATAGACGGATGATCTTTTTATCCTTGAGTGATTTTAATCTGCTTACATTCAGGAGCGCTGCTTTCCTCTTTTCTTCAATTGATTTTAGCGTAATGTCGGAATCGGGGATACCTGTTACTTTATTATCCTTCATTTCTTTTTGCAATTCAGAGAGATTAGAAAGTGCGATTGTATACACTTTCTCCAGGCTATCGATCTTTATTTCAGCCAGTGCATTATTCAACTGTACATTGATCCCTTTCCAGTCGATATTGTCATAAGCGAGGCGGAGATTGGTATTAACGGAAGACAGATCAACATTCTTAAGCGCCTCTTTATACACTTCCTTGAATTTATTTTTTTCCGATGAAGTCATTACGTCAGCAATTCCTTTTTCTACTTCTTTCCATTGTTCGTCTATGATCACTTTTTTGGAAGCTTCAAGCGCTATTGAGATCTGTGCCTCTTTTTGTGCTTCCAGGACCGGCATTACGTTACCAAGTATACTTGCAAAAGAAAATGAAGACGCGGTAGCTGCAGGTGGGGGAGCAGGAGGAAGCGGAGCCTGTTCAAATGCTACCGGCTCAATTATTTCATCCTGGTAGTTACTATGGGCAACAGGCTGTTCCGTTTTTACTTTATCAATATGATTGATAATCGTTTTGTTTTTATTTTCTACCGCGCTCAGTAAAAGCGGGCTTGCATTATTGTTGTCGCTACCTTCTTCAAAGAAATATAAAGGAGAGGAGATGGTAGAGAACGCGGAAGAGCGGTCACCAACTGTTTTCTTGCTCACGATCAGCAACGCATTCAACGCGATAAAGCAGAATACAGCGGCAAGTATGCCGGCCACCCGGTGAAAAGAAACCGTGTTCTTTTTGCGGATGCCCATGATCCATTCTACGCGGTGTAGCAGATCATTCTTTTTCCCGGAAGCTGCTACGGTCAACGCCTGTGGCAAATGATTAGCTCTTTCCAGTTGTACCAACGCGGATGCATAGCCGTGTGGCTCATACTGGAACTGCAGAACGATCTCATCACAGCTTTTTTCTCTTTCCCTTTCGATGTTCTTAATGAATGCCTTTACAAAAGGATTAAAATAAAGAATCGACTGGATGAGTTTTATAATAAGGTTGAAAAAGTAATCGAAACGCCTGATATGTGATAACTCATGTAAGAGTACGGCTTCCAGTTGCTGTGTTGATAGATTATTAACGGCAGCAAGCGGCAAAAGTATCACCGGTCTGAAATAGCCTATTGTAACAGGTGAAGTAACCAGTTCAGAGATCCAGAGATAAACAGGTTTTTTAATGCCCATCTGGCCCGCCATGCGCTGTACAAACAAACGGGACTGCACATCAGCTCTTGATAAACCGTAGCGGCGGATGGTTTGTACATATCTATAGTTCCTGAAAAAATTCAGGACAGGAATAATCAGGAGTATGATATAAGCAAAAGAAGCCAGTGGCAATGTCTTATGCAGCCAACTGTTCAACTCTTCATTATTATTCAGGTTGATTACTCCCTGGTAGGCTACCGCTTCTGTTAATTGGCTTCCTGCTATTAAGGAGATGAAAGTGAAACAAACCCAGGTAAACCCGGTAAAGAGGAATGCTGTCGCAAGCAAACTCTTACTGGAAGGGTTTAGTTTTTTAAATACAACAATGATCAACTGGTAAATCACCCACAACAAAGCCATTTGCCACAGGCTGTTCAGAACAGCCCACCCGAGCGCCAGCAAAAAGTTAGATTGGCTGATAGCGTTCATAGCTATAAAGTATTATTGTTTTTTCAGATCGTTTAGTATGGACTGAATTTTTTCCAGTTCTTCCGCACTGGCTTTATGTTCGCCCAATGCCTGGATCACCAATTGGGTAGGAGAGCCTCCGAATAAACTATCGATCATCTTACCCAATAAATGTTTTTGTGTTCTTTCTTTATTGACTGCAGCCTGGTATACGTGTGTACGCATTGAATCGTCCCGTTTTACCAGTGATTTTTCATGCATGATCTGCATGAGCTTGAGAGTTGTTGTATAACCTACATCCTTCACTTTTGCCATCTCTTCATGTACTTCCCGTACAGTAGCGAGGCCCTTCGTCCACAGGATCTGGAGAATTTCCAATTCACTTTCTGTCGGCTTTATTGTTTTTGTCGTAGTCATGGGATTATGTTTTGCAGCCCGAATATACGATCTTTTTCGTATGAAGAACATTTTATTACCTTATTTAAGATTTTTTAACACTGATTAACGATGAGACGCAGGCGGTTATGAAAATGTTACAGGGGGGAGGGAATTTGGAAATTTGAAAATGAGCGTGATTTGTGGAAAGTCCGAAAGGAATGGTGATTTTCCGATTGTACAGAATGCTGGATATCTAGGAAGAATTTGGAAATTGGTGAATTTAAAAATGGTCAACACTGGTTGGAGTTTCCGCTAACCACGCTCATTTTCAAATTCTCAAATTTCCAAATTTCCAGATTGTACCAAAAATAAGTCCCACTGTAGAAACAGCAGGACTTACATGTAATGGTTCTGATTAGACTCTTGAGTTATTTATAAATAGAATTTGAAAATGAGCGTGAATGCAGGACACTCCGAACTTAGGAGACCATTTTCAAATTCCCAAATTTTCAAATTTCCAAATTGTACTATTGTTTATAAGCGACAATCGTTTCTTTTTTCCCGATCGTTGCCGCTTTTTCAATTTTGACCTCTACCGGAGGTTTCGGATGAATTTTCGCCTGTTCTTTATTCGCTATCTGCGCCAGGGTAGGAGCGATCACCAAAGATACGATAGACATCAGTTTGATCAATATATTCATAGAGGGACCTGAAGTATCTTTAAACGGATCTCCTACAGTATCGCCGGTAACAGATGCTTTGTGCGGCTCTGATTTCTTATAATGCATTTCTCCGTTTATCTCCACACCTTTCTCAAATGATTTCTTAGCGTTGTCCCAGGCGCCACCAGCGTTGTTCTGGAACATACCCATCAGTACGCCACTTACAGTCGCGCCCGCCAGGAAACCGCCTAAAGCTTCTGCGCCCAGGCCCGGCATAAAACCGATAACGAGGGGAGATACGATGGCAATAGCGCCGGGCAGCATCATTTTCTTGATAGATGCCTGCGTAGAGATCGCGACACATTTGTCATACTCCGGTTTACCGGTGCCTTCCATAATGCCCGGAATAGTGCGGAACTGGCGACGAACTTCTTCTACCATCGCCATGGCCGCTTCACCCACTGCACGGATCGCCAGGGCTGAAAATATAAAGGGGATCATGGCGCCTACAAAAAGACTGGCCAGTACGTTCGCTTTATAAATATCGATACCTGTAATGCCTGCCACACCTACAAAAGCAGCAAAAAGCGCCAGGGCGGTCAGCGCCGCTGACGCGATCGCGAAACCTTTACCCGAAGCGGCAGTGGTATTACCCACAGCATCCAGCACATCTGTTTTTTCTCTTACATCAGCGGGCAGTTCGCTCATTTCCGCGATACCACCGGCATTGTCAGCAATAGGACCGAACGCATCGATCGCCAACTGCATGGCTGTTGTGGCCATCATACCAGCCGCTGCAATGGCCACACCATAGAGGCCCGCGCAACTATAAGAACCCCAGATACCACCCGCAAGCACAAGCGTAGGTAAGAAGGTAGATTCCATACCGATCGCGAGTCCGCCGATCACATTGGTAGCATGACCGGTAGAGGATTGTTTAATAATACTTAATACGGGTCTTTTGCCCATCGCTGTATAAAACTCGGTGATGATGCTCATCAATGCACCAACAGCCAGTCCAACGGCAATGGCGCCAAGCACACCCCATTTGGTAAATGGTACTCCACGTAATTCCATATGCTCAGGCAATAACCAGTATACCAATCCCGCGGCAGCTATCGCTGTCAGCACCATGGAACCCCAGTTGCCCATATTCAATGCCTTTTGTACCGTGTTTGTATTGATGCCGGCTTTATCGCTGATACGTACAAATAAAGTACCTACTATAGAAAAAAGGATACCGACACCCGCGATCAGCATAGGTAATACGACAGGAGAAAAACCTCCTAACGAATCGGTTCCGTCTACGATTGTTGTTTGTTGTCCCAGTACGATTGTCGCCAGTACTGTTGCCACATAAGAGCCAAAAAGGTCAGCACCCATGCCGGCTACATCACCCACGTTGTCGCCTACGTTATCGGCGATCGTTGCGGGGTTGCGGGGATCGTCTTCAGGAATGCCGGCTTCTACTTTACCTACCAGGTCAGCTCCCACATCGGCAGCTTTTGTATAGATACCGCCACCTACGCGGGCAAAGAGGGCAATTGATTCTGCTCCCAGTGAAAACCCGGTAAGGATCTCGATGGTCCTGAACATTTCTTCAGAGTTCAGCGCCGCGTCGGGAGCGAAGATCTGTTTCAATACAATATATAAACCGCCTAGTCCCAGTACCGCCAAACCCGCGACACCCACACCCATAACAGCACCACCGGTAAAGGAAACATTCAACGCTTTGCTCAGGCTTGAGCGAGCCGCCTGTGCGGTACGCACATTGGCTTTTGTAGCGGCTTTCATACCGATAAAGCCTGCAGTAGCACTCAATACAGCACCCAGTACGAACGCGATAGCGATCGACCAGTGTGAATGAGGATTGGCCTGTGCCATCACGGCCAGTAATATACCAACGATAACTACGAAATAACCCAGTACTTTCCATTCTGCTTTGAGGAAAGCCATTGCACCTTCAGCAATATAATTGCTGATCTCTTTCATCCGGTCGGTACCGGCATCTTGTTTGGAGACCCAATTGAACTTTATGAAAGTGTAGAGAAGACCAATGATGCCCATGACTGGGACCAGGTAGATCAATTTGTCCATAAGAGTAGCTTCTTTGTAAAAAATTTTTTAAAGGACGGCAAAGATAGGGGATGGTATGGAGATTTTATATAGGGCTGTTTAGATTGTATTGTACAGGCCTGTTAGCAAATAAGTGAATGGTTTTCAGTTATTTAAATCGTTTTGCCCAAGAGGCAGCCAGGTTTGTAGCTGTAAGGGTATTGATAAATAGGCTATTTTATACCTTGATTTGCGCAGCTGTATTGAGGATTTGAATTGCTTTTTTAGATGGTTTATAGATGAACCGGTATTTTTCAGTAGGATCAATAGCTATACCACCTGGATATCCTTAAACGCATCCCCCAGGCTTTCAACAATATCCCCCGCAATCATCGCTTCCATCGATAATTTCTTTGCTGCTATATCTCCGGCCATGCCGTGCAGGTAAACCCCCAGGATAGCGGCTTTATCCGGCGCATATCCCTGTGCAATAAGACCGGTAAGCAACCCCGTCAGCACATCTCCGCTACCACCCGTAGCCATACCTGCATTGCCTGTTGAATTAAAAAAACCTTTTCCTTCCGGTAGTGCTATCAATGTATGATGTCCTTTTAATACAATGATAATAGAAAGCTCTTTTGCTTTTCGCATGGCCAGTTCCATTCGTTCAAAATCATTACTACTTGATCCGAACAGCCGTTCAAATTCTTTAGGATGGGGAGTAATAACTGAACCCGCAGGAATGTCCTGTCCCTTAACCTGTGAGAGTATATTCAACGCGTCCGCATCAATCACCAGCGGTCTATTATAAGTAGTTAATAACTCCTTTAACATCGATCTTGTTTCTGCCGCGGTACCCAGGCCAGGTCCGATGCCTATTGTTTTATATTTATTAAGATCGTCTTCAACCCTGGTGCAGAAAGATGAATTGAAATCTGTTGCCACCATCGCTTCCGGAACTCTGCCCTGCATTATTTCATACCCACATTTCGGGACATGTATGGTGAGCAGACCGACGCCGCTTCGTAAACAGGAGCGGGCTGACAGTACCGCTGCTCCTATCTTTCCATAACTGCCTGCTATCAATAACGCATGACCAAAGTTTCCTTTATGCGAAAAACTGTTGCGGGGAGTATAGATCTGCTGCACGATTTTTTTATCGATCAGTTCATACCTGCTCTCAGTAATAAGTTCGTATTGCGGGTGTAGTCCTATATCCAGCACCACCACCTTACCGGTATGCCCTGCATTCTCCGGCATCAGCAATGCTAATTTATACGATTGAAAGGTCAGCGTAAAGTTCGCCTTTATCGCTTTATTCATTTTTGAAGACTGATCGGTAAATAAACCACTTGGCATATCCACGGCGATAATTGTATTGCCGGAATCATTCAGGTGTTCCACTATGCGTTGGACAATACCATCCAGCCCGCGGTTAAGCCCTGAGCCGAACAGCGCGTCGATGACAATCTCGTCTTTGGCCAATACAGGCAATTCGTTGACTGAACCGATCGTCTGAATCGAAATGCCGGGTTGTTGGGATAAGCGAGAAAGATTGGTTTCAAAATCCGCTGTTCCTTTTTTGCCAGTGTCAATTATATAAACACGGATATTATTTTTATTACCGGATAATAAACGGGCAATCGCAAGACCATCACCTCCATTGTTTCCTTTCCCGCAAAAAATAGCAAAGGGTTTGTACTGGTAATTATTTTGCTGCAACCATTCCACGCATTTACCCGCCGCTCTTTCCATCAAAGCGATAGAGGTGATGGGCTCCTGCTGTATGGTATATTGATCCCAAAGCCTGATCTTCTCTGCACTGTATATTTTCATGCTTTAGTATTGTATTCAAATTTACTGTAAGGATTTGTTGGAGGGTCGTTTTATTTTGTTTTTAACACGGAGGCCCTGGTGGTCTTTCATTTTATTTGCAATTTATATTTTACTTGCACCTATTAAATATTTGAGCTTTAAAATAGGGAGGCACGGAAGTAGATCGGACTGTTCGATCTACTTCCGTGCCTCCCTATTTTAAAGTAGAATTTTTAGACGCTGCAAACAAAGAGGTAATTACAAATAAAATGAAAGACCACCAGGGCCTCCGTGTTAAAACGAGGAAAAGAAATGTTCCCCGTGTTAAAAACAGAAAAACAATCTCCCTGAAATACGACAACGATATTTTAATCAGTGTGAAACAATACCTGCAATCATTATTTCTTTCTTTTTTTAGCTGCACTCTTCGTGGCAGGTGCTTTCTTTTTTGGTGCAGCTATCTTTTTAACAGGCGCCGCTTTTTTCCTAACAGGTTCGGGAGCCTGCTCTGTTTCTTCCGCGTTATCTTCCTTACGTTGCAGGTAGTCCCCAAAAAGATCATAGGCCTGGTGAGCCGAATTATAGATGGCACGGTTAAATTTATTTCCAAGAATGATGATCGTTACTTTTTCGTCTGTGAGTCGCGCAAAAGCTGGGGTGAACCCATGCCAGCGACCAAAGTGATAGATCACTTTTTTGCCATTGGGTAGCAGGAGCAAGCGCCAACCCAATCCATAATTATGCACGCCGGGTTTTTCAAAGCTATAGGGCGCAAAAGCGGAATCCAGTAAACTCTTCCGGAGAAACTGATCAGTGTATAGTGCCTGGTCCCATTTGAGCATATCCCTGGGAGTGGAATAGATATTCTTATCGCCATATGTGCCTTCGAGATGATCATTGTCCCATACTGTCCCATTGGGTTTGAAGGACCTTGTTGCGGTTGAATCCTTATCAAGGGTGCATACATAGGTGTGGTCCATTTGCAGGGGCCCGAACAAATGACTTTGCATGTATTCAGGATAGGGAATGCCGCTGATCTTTTCTATGATCATGGCCAGTAAAACATAATTGGTATTGCTGTAGGCAAAACGGGCATTCGGTGCAAAGTCGCGTGCCGGTTTTTGGGTCATAAGAAAATTCAGCATGTTTTCATTCGTCACCATCACATGGGTGTCCCATTTCTTATTATCAT
>CAZGSG010000148.1:0-13549 GCA_964528095.1 uncultured Terrimonas sp. | reverse complement strand
ACGCGTTCATCTTTTATGGCAGCCACTATTTCCCCGGTGTTGTCGTCCGATCCGTCATCAATGATCAGCAATTCCCAGTAAGGATAGGTCTGGTCGCGGATACTTTCGATCGTTTCCTTAATAAGTGCCGCACGGTTATATGTAGGCAGTAGAATGCTTATCAATACTGGAATTTTGTAGTGGTCAGACATGTATTACCCGGTTTAGTTGAATCATTCCCTGGATTATTTTAATGATGATTCAGCAAAGATGTAATCGCTTCATTGGTTTTTCTCGCAATGGCTGTGAAGGAAAATTCTTTTTCAAAATGCACTCTTACTTTATGCTGTCTTGCCCTGATATCCAATTCACGGGTCTGTAATAAGGCGGCCAATAAAGAATTTTCATTTCCCGGCTCATACAATAAGCCATATTCACCCAATCCCGTCATACTTCGAAAGGAAGGAATATTCGTAACGATGGGTATACAGGCGCAGGACATTGCTTCACAAACAGCTATCCCGCTTCCTTCATAGTGAGAACCTGAGATAATAAAATCGGCTGCATTGAACCAGCCAGCCAGTTCATCATGCGGAACGCTTCCAATGAGTTTTACAGGGACCGCGTTTTTATTATAAGAATAAAATAGTTGCTCCAGTTCTGTGATCAGTTTATCATCCTGGTAAATCATATAAAGTCTTGCGGCCGGTTCTACACGGTGGAATTCGAGAAATCCTTTTACTACGGTCAGCGGGTCTTTATTTTCATCCAGTCTGCCCACCCATAGAAAGACAGGTTTGCCAGTCAGGCCAAGTAATCGCCTGGCGTTTTCTTTATCTCCCTGTTGAAATACGGAAGACCCCTGTATGATCTCGTAGAATTTGCCCCTGTCATTGGTAATACCGCTTTCTATCCAGCTATTACCAAACTCCTGCGCTGAAAAAAAATAGGCGTTCACGCATTTATCTGCCAATCGCTGCAATTGCTTTTTTATTCCCCTGAACGGTTTTTCGGCACGATGCAGGATCACGATCTTTACTTTACGGCCCAGTTGCAATCTTAACTGGATAATCTGTAAGGGAAATATAAATCCGTTGATAAATACAACATCCGGTTCCAGTTGTTTCATGCGGCGGTGCATATGGAAAGGAAAACGGTTTACTTTTTTTGACTGTCGTATAAAATGATACTGAACCCCATTTTTCTGCAGTTTTCCTTCATAGCTGATACGTTCGAATGCCGTTACCACGTGCTCGCGACCCAGCATTTCCAGTATGCCGGTATAGCCTTCAATGCGCTTTAGCCATGCTTCAGGAAGGGTGTATTCCGGGGAGCTTGCATAGCTGGTAAAAATAAAACGCATAATGTGGATGGGGTTTTAGAATATATCAATATCGGAAAATGTACACCGGAGTTTACCGGGAGGGATAGCGGAGCCAAAATCCTGGAACAGCACATGATAAGAAGGCATCGGCGTATAGGTTTTTGCAAATAATTGATGAAGACGGATATCAGGGCTGCAATGAAACTGTATGCCACGGATGCCCAATCTGTGGCAAAGTTTTTTGAGACAGGCAATCATTGTATCAAAGTTTGTTTCATCTACCCCCTCCATATCACCGATCAGTAAAGACTGCCTGAAGCTGACACGGAATTTTACCTGATGGATTTCGATCAGCTTCGATTGGCTGAAGCTATTTTTGTATGCCAGGTAGGCCGTTGTTCTGGAGATGCCGGCGAAACCATCGTTTACCACCGAATTTGTGATGTCAGTACCTGTTGATAGATATTTTCTCGTTATAAAAGCAAGATAACGGGCATAGCATTTTTTAAGAAACGGCTTTTTAAACGCGATCGAAGCCAGTGGTAAAGCATTGACCTGAATATTAAAATAACTCATCTGGTTCACGGGTTTCCAGTTCAGTTTATTCACCGCTCCATGATAAGAATGTTCATTAGGAAACCCAAAAAGTAAAAGAATACCCGATTGCCGGCAAAGCCCGAAGACCATTTCTGAGAGCTCAACAAACATCCCTTTTAACCGATAAGCGGGATGAGTCATTGTATCTGCCGATTGTGCCGCCAGTATGATCTTAGTGCCGTGCCCGATAAAACAGGGAATCACTCCGTAATATCCTATTGGTTCATTGCCGGCATTATAGGCAATAAAACCAGTGTATTCAATTCCTGTATATGCTGTATCGTATTTTTTTACATAATGATCAGCCGTTACAGTTCCATATACAGCAGCATGGAGTATTGCAAGGTCTTTTAGACGGTCCTTGTTTAGCCGGGCAACAGTATACGAACCGGTGACCGTATTACCGGTAATTACCCGAGATGCTGGCATATAATTGATTGAGGGGAGAAATAAACGGGTTGATGGTAAGTCTTTTTCTTAACAGTATTTCCTTTTCATCGCCTGCATGAAGAGATTCGGTAGCGAGCAATTGTGTATAGCCTGCGCGTTTCGCTTCTTCAATTACTTCCGGGGAATAAGACCCATATGGAAAAGCCAGTGCTTTTACCTCCTTGCCTGTGATGTTTTCCAAATACCGCTTTGATCGTTGGAGGTCTTCTCTCAGCAGTATCCGGTCCATCCTGGCAAGATCGTTATGATGATAACTGTGTGAACCGATACTGGCCCATTTACTTGCGGATAATGCTGCGATCTGTTCAGCGCTCATCTGGAGCCAGTGGTCTTCATCTGCTTTATACCGATGATCTCCTAATATGTTTATCATTGCTGCTTTGGTTTCAAAATCAGCAGACCGGAGAATTTCCGCCAGCCGTTGTTTACTTATCATAGACCGGTATTTACGCGCAGCGTCTTTTGTAAATAATTCATTCCTGAACTCAAACGCGTCAGGGCCATGCAGGGATGCAATACTTAATACATCATTCCATAGTACATCATAGCCGGCATCCCTGATGCCGGTCACAAAAAAAGCAGCGGGCACTTTATATTTTTCCAATAGGGGGAGTACGTATTTGTGATTATTGGCAAACCCATCATCAAAACTCAGGCAGATCGTGAACCGGTCCTTATTGAACCGTTCGTTATAAAGATCGTCCAGTGAAACAATATTGAAATGTTTTTTATAAAGCTGTAATTGTGTTTCAAATGTTTCAGGCGTAATAAAAAGTGTATTATAACGGAAACAGTCTACAGGGCAGAGCCCATGAAATACAAGGATCCTTGTGCTGCCGCCACCGGTTGAAAAAGAAGGGCGCATGCCAAGCCGGTGACCTGTGTCACGTGCTGCTCTTTTTATTCTTGTATACAATCCGGCGACTTTCATGTATTGATCATCTTGTTTGCCTGGTATTTTTTTTCTTAGCTTTAATTGATGGCATTGATAAAAAAACTACTTGAACGTTTTAATGGACTGCATTACCCTCAGGATTATCTGTGTTTTGCAAAAGGGTCATTTCAACCCGTTCTTCATGTTTATCTTGTCGTCAACGGCCAGGTAGTAAAAAACATTACAGCATCTCATTTATTCACGGGCTATTCACCTGTATTGTTTACTTTTTTTTCTATTCCGGAAACAGGCGAAACAATGGGAACGGAAATAGAACTGCTTTTTAGTCATGAAGACATAAAAACATACGATGTTTTACCTGCCTCGGTTGCCCTTGCCGGTCTTACATTAAAAAGAATCCGGCAGATACAGGCAGCAGGTGGTGAGCTTTCTTTTTACGAAGGTGTGCACGGCTGGCATCGTTTTATCCCTGGCTGGCAACAATGGATCAGCCAGCTTCATAATAAACTGTATAATCGTAAACCCGGGAATGTGTTCCTGGCAGGAAACCTCTATAAGCAGGTACAGCTGGCTTATGCGGTGCCGAGAAAGATCAGCCTGATCACAGTTGGTGAACAGGAGTTGTACAATCATTTTCCTACTGATCTGCATGGAGCGGCAGGAGAGGGTCTGTATGTGATCTCTTTGCGGCACGCGGGCAGGGCTTGTAAGCAGGTGGAATCTGCCGGCAGGATCGTGCTCAGCGATATAGAGGCCAGCGTTTGTAAGGAAGTTTTTGGATTGGGCAAAAATCATATGCAGCCGCTTAAGGAAAAAGAGGAATTTGACTTGTCAGAAGAAGTGTCCGGTAATTTTCAATTGCCGCTTCCAAATGGCCTTATTGCCTATACGGAACTGGAACTTATTTCGTCTTTCCGGCACGGGATCCATAAACTCTTACTCTTTAAGATCATTTACCGGCGGCAGGCGCACGTGGAAGCCGGCACTTTGATGCATATCCATAATAGCTATGCCAGTTGGCGTCATAAAAAGGGGATGAAAAGCAACTATATTTTACGGTGACCGTATTTACTCTGGATGGTCAATTATCAGATGCATGTCCAGAGTATTACTTTTTAATCCGAGGAGCGCTAACTATAAACCGCGTATTCCTAATTCCATTTTAAGCATCGCCGCTTCGATAGAAGGGAAGTTCGAATATGTGATCGTAGACGGGAATCTCGAAACAGATCCCGCCGGAAAAATATTCGCTTACCTCGCCGAAGGTGGTTTTGGTTATTTTGGCTCTACCAGTATGCCTGGTCCACAGCTAAAACAGTCGATCCCCATTTCCAAACGCATACGGGAAATGTACCCGGAGATCAGGATCATCTGGGGTGGTTATTTTCCTTCCAACCAGTCAAAGACCGTATTGAATTCAGGGTTTGTGGATTTTGTGATCAATGGCCCGGGTGATAAATGTTTCCCTGCATTGCTGACCGCGCTGGAAAATGGCGAACCGTATGAGCTGATCACTAATCTCATTTATAAATCCGGCGATGAATTTATCAAGACCCGCAAAGATGAACTGTATGACCTGGATGAATTACCCTCCTTACCCTATAACAAACTGAATACATTCTACCCGTTAAAAAAATACCTCGGTAAGACCTATCTCGGAACAAAAACCATTGCTTATCATTCCAGCTTTGGCTGCCCCTTCAAATGTTCTTTTTGTGCCGTAGTGCCAATTTATAATGCAAGATGGAAGGGTAAATCTGCGGCGGGTATTTACAATGATATTAAATACCTGAAAGAGCAGCATGGAGGAAATGCGATTGAATTTCATGATAATAATTTTTTTGTTTCGGAGAAAAGAACTGTTGAATTTTCGCGACTGATCAAAAAAGAGAAAATGGTCTGGTGGGGAGAGGGGAGAATTGATACGATCAACAAATATTCGGATGAGTCCCTGGCGCTGATGCGGGAGTCGGGTTGCAAGATGATCTTTTTTGGCGCGGAGACAGGCAATGACGAGATCCTGAAAAAAATGGATAAAGGCGGTACACAAAGCGCGGCACAGATCAGGGAGTTCGCGGCGCGCATGGCCCGCTTCGATATTATTCCTGAATATTCTTTTGTACTGGGAACACCAGCTCCTACACCGGAAGAATCGATGAAACAGATAGATGCCGACATCGCTTTTATCAGGGAGATCAAATCTATTAATCCTAAAACGGAGATCATTATCTATGTATACAGCCCTGTGCCTACAGAAGGTTCGGATATGTATAATAAAGTGCTGGAAACAGGATTTCGTTTTCCTGAGAAACTGGAAGACTGGATCAGTCCGCAATGGGAATCATTCGATCTCCGGAAAAACCCGCTGACTCCCTGGCTTACGCCGGAGATGATTGATAAGATCAGGGATTTTGAAGTGGTGCTGAACAGTTATTATCCAACGGTATCTGATATGCAGCTTAGCAATATAAAACGAAGGCTGATGCGTACCCTGTCTTATATCCGGTACAAAACAAAGGTGTATAATAACCCCTATGAATTGAAGGCGCTGCAGATCTTATGGAAATACAGGCAACCTGAAATTGAAGGATTTTAATATGAGGAATGCCGTTCAATATATCGTTTCAAAAACCTATAAGCCGGCGCTTACCCGGTATCTTTCCAAAACAAGGAACTACTCCCTGGCGGGGATCGAGCTGGAAATAAGTCCCGGTATATTTCATCCTGGTTTTTTCTTCAGCACAAAATTATTACTCAACCATATCCGGAAAAAAGACCTGCATAATAAAGCGGTACTGGAACTGGGTGCCGGCAGCGGGCTGCTGAGCATTTATGCTGCAAAGCAAGGAGCTGAAGTATTTGCTTCCGATATAAGTCCCGAGGCGATAGCCTGTCTTGCGCGTAACCGTAACCGGAATAATGTATCTTTTGAAATAATCCAGTCAGACCTGTTTGACCGTATCACTAAAAGAAAAATTGATCTCATACTGATCAACCCGCCATACTATAAAAAAAAGCCTGGTTCTTATAAGGAGTATGCCTGGTACTGCGGGGAGAATGGTGAATACTTCCAGAAGCTTTTCAGTCAACTCAATGAATATATCCATGACAGCACAGAGATCCTGATGGTATTATGTGATGGTTGTGATCTACAGATGATCAGGGGATTCGCATCAGCTAATCGTTTTGAAATGGTCTGTGTACAGGCAGTGAATAAATTGATAGAAGATAACTATGTGTTTAAAATTGAAAGAGCTGCTAAAGGATCGTCTTCGGTCAATGAAGCCGTTACGCAGGAGTTTGAGAAGATTTACGGAGAACTACGGGCATCTGAAAAAAGACTGTATACGGATGAAGAGGTAATGAACCTGCCTGAGATTGTATCTTCTCATCCCCATAAAGAGGAATGGGAAATCCGCAAAAAGTCCTGTGCGCAACTAATCAGTCACCTGTTAAAAAAGAAAAGAAACCTTGCAATACTCGAGATCGGTTGTGGTAACGGATGGCTTTCTCACCAGCTTGCACGCAATCTATGGGCCGAAGTAACGGGGATAGATATGCATTCACTGGAACTGGAACAGGCTCAAAGAGTGTTTGATCATTTGCCCAACCTGGAGTTTATCTACGGGGACGCCGCAGTCTTTTCCTTTGGAGAAAAGAAATACGATGCCATCGTTTTTGCTGCTTCCATCCAGTATTTTCCTTCATTGCAAGCGATCCTTGATAAAGGGCTCGGGTTATTGAAGCCGGGTGGAGAGATCCATCTATTGGACAGTTGGTTTTATCCGGAGAAAGTAGCGGGGCAGGCGCAACAACGTTCAGCAGATTATTTCCGCAAGACAGGGTTTGAAAAAATGAGCCGGTATTATTACCATCATTCCTTGCAGGCAGTAAAAAAGTTTGATCCGCAGGTATTATATAATCCCAATGCCCTGCTGAAAAGACCGGGTCATAAAAAGAAACCATTTTACTGGCTGCTGATCAAATCCAATACATGAGCACACAGTCATTATATCATACATTCCAGCGTTACAGAACGCTGAAAACTGACAGGATCAGCGCATTACCGATCCTGATCCTGATGCCACACAGCAGTTGTAATTGTCGTTGCATCATGTGCGATATCTGGAAAGATAATAAGCGGGTAAAACAACTTGCCGAGGAAGATATACGGCCGATACTTTCATCTCTGCGTACGCTTGGCACCAAGCAGGTATTAATGTCAGGAGGAGAGGCCCTGCTGCATTCGCGTTTTTTTCAACTCTGTCAATTGCTGAAAGAAGAGGATGTTCATATCTCTCTTCATACTACCGGGCTCCTGTTAAAAAAACATGCTGATAAAATAATAGAGTGGGTGGATGATGTTATCGTATCCCTTGATGGAGATGAACCAGGGCATGATCACATACGGAATATTACGGGCGCTTATTCAAAACTCGCTGAAGGAGTACAATGGATAAAATCGCTGCAGCCATATTACCGCATCACTGCCAGGACGGTGATCCATAAACTGAATTTCCGCTCATGGCCCGCTATTGTCCGCACGGCGAAAGCAACCGGTCTTGACCAGATTAGTTTTTTACCTGCTGATACCAGCAGTCAGGCATTTAATCGTGAAGTACCATGGGCAGAAGAAAGACAGGCTGAAGTGGCCATCAGCCGGGATGAATTACCGGAATTAAAAAAAGTTCTTGAGGAATTGATCATTGAATTCAATAGTGATTTTAGCAGCAGGTTCATTGCTGAATCTCCTGGCAAACTGATGAATATCTATCACTATTATAAGGCCATGCAGGGGGAAGGTGATTTTCCTTATAAAAAATGTAATGCACCCTGGGTATCCGCCGTCATTGAGGCAGATGGTAATGTGCGTCCCTGTTTTTTTCATGATGCAATCGGCGATCTGCGTACACAATCATTGATTGAAATACTGAACGGTAAAAAAGGAATGGACTTCCGCCGGCAATTGGATATGGAAACGAATGAGATCTGTAAACGATGTGTTTGTTACCTGAATCTTCCCGCCGGTATGAACCCGGCGCATAAAAGCTAGACTATGGCAAAGATCCTGCTTACGCATGCTTATTTCTTACGTTACGATCAAAAACAATGGGATACCGGGCTGCCGTATCCTCCACTCGGTACTTTATATGCTGCGGCCATGCTTCGTTCAGCCGGTCACGAAGTAGACTTCGTGGATATGATGTTCGCACAATCCCCCGCGGAAATCGATAGCGCAATAAAACGAAGACCTGATTTTTTGGTGATCTGTGATGATGGATTTAATTATCTCACCAAAATGTGTCTCACTAATATGCGGGAAGCGGCTTTTGAAATGATCGGCAGGGGTAAAGCGCATAACTGTACTGTTATTGTTTCCGGCTCCGACTCAACCGATCATGCGGAAAAATACCTGCAGGCCGGTGCTGATTTTATTTTGATCGGAGAAGCGGAACAAACGCTTAATGAACTGATCAACTCCATAACGCATAATGAAAAAGAATTTTCACAACTACGGGGGATCTCCTATAAACAGGAAGAAACTATTATCAAAACAGCAGGCAGGCCAGTTATGCGGGACCTCGACAGTCTTCCTTTTCCTGCATGGGATCTTTTGAATATTGAGCCATACAGGAAATCATGGATGAGGAACGCGGGTTATTTTTCATTGAATATCGGAACCACAAGAGGGTGCCCCTATAAGTGTAACTGGTGTGCCAAACCAATTTATGGTAACCGTTATAATGCGAGATCTCCCCGGCATGTAGTAGAAGAATTAAAGATGCTTCATGCAAAATTCGAAATTGATCATATCTGGTTCTGTGATGACATATTTGGATTAAAACCTGGTTGGGTACAGGAGTTCGCCACCCTGGTTGAAAAAGAAAAGATCTACCTGCGTTTCAAAATACAATCCAGAGCAGACCTGCTGGTGCAGGAAGATTATGTAGAAGCCCTGGCAAGAGCCGGTTGCGAACAGGTATGGATGGGAGCCGAAAGCGGATCGCAAAAGATACTGGATGCCATGGATAAAGGCATTACTACGGAACAGATCAGTCAGGCTACACAGTTATTAAAGAGATACGGTATTGCCCCCTGCTTATTTATACAGTTCGGCTATCTTGGAGAAACAAAAGAAGATATCCGGCTGACGATAAAAATGATCAATGAACTATTGCCACATGAGATAGGGGTATCCGTCTCCTATCCTTTGCCCGGTACCGGCTTTTATGAAAAGGTAAAAGCACAGATGGAAGAAAAAACAAACTGGACGGATTCTGATGAAATGGCGCTGATGTTCCGCAGCACTTATCAGCCTCCTTTTTATAAACAACTGCATCGTTATGTGCACAGGAATTATCGTAAACATCTTGCCTTTAAACATGCAAAAATGTTTATACAGCATCCGTTCACCACGCAATGGTCAATATTCCGTAAAGCGCTTTCCGGTTTTTATCTTGTACCATTGGTCTTTCTGTCTTCCTTACGTTTAAAAAGATTAGAAAGAATAAAATGAGTCAGACATCAGCAGGCAATACTGAAATGGAGGCGGTAAGCGCATTTACACGTCAGTCGGTATTGTTCGATACTCTTTATGGGAATGATCTTATCATACAATACAAAAGAAAAAGGGTAAGAGAGCATATGCTCCGGTACCTGCAACCAGGCAGCCAGTTGCTTGAATTGAATTGTGGTACCGGTGAAGACGCATTATATTTTGCAGGCAAAGGTTTTTCCGTACATGCCACAGATATCTCTCCCGGTATGCTGGATATGCTGGAGCAGAAAATGAAGAAAGCTGATACTACAGGAAAACTTACCACAGAATCCTGTTCTTACCTTCAACTGGAAACCCTGAAGAATAAGGGCCCGTTCGATCAGATCTATTCTAATTTCGGAGGGCTTAATTGTACCGCGGAACTGGACAGGGTATTGGATTCCCTGTCCACATTGCTCAAACCCGGCGGGGTGCTGACACTTGTTATTATCTCAAAATTTTGTTTATGGGAGTTCCTGCTTTTATTTAAAGGCCGGTTCAGCACGGCATTCAGGAGATTCTTCAGTTCAAAAGGAAGAAAAGCGCATATCGAGGGACAATATTTTAAATGCTGGTATTACCGTCCTTCATATCTAAAAACAAAACTAGCGAATAAGTATACATTACTTGAGCACGAGGGGCTTTGTACAATCGTTCCTCCTTCTTATATAAAAGGGTTCGGAGAAAAACGTCCGCGCCTTTTCCGGTTCCTTACACGTATGGAAAATAAGTACAGTCATCAATGGCCCTGGCTAAATGCCGGAGATTATTTTATTATATCATTCAAAAAGAAAAGGGAGTAGTTGGACTAAACCTATTGAATACTCTTCATTTTACTTTCATACTTCAAAAACAACGCGTAGACTTTCTTCTCATATGATTCCACGAGTTTACTTTGGAAATTCGCCGGATTGGGCTTGGCATAATGCTTATTGGTGTCCATGCCCATCACAATGCCACGACGGTTTAGTTTTTTATTCCGGGTCTTTTTTTCCCAGCGCAGTGCGGTAAATTTCATGAGCAGGTGATCGAGTAAATTGCCGGCAGGGTTATTGAACAGGAATTCGATGATCTTTTTTAGAAGAGGGTCTTTCATTTCCTTCAAATAAGACACCCGCATAGAATTGTTAGGTAAAAAAGTATTGCTCCATTTATTAGCCGCATAAAACTGCTGGAAAGCGTGAATGCCCTGCATTGGCAATAACGTTACTATCTCCGTTGCTGTATAGATATTCTTTTCACGAATCTGCAGCATTTCTTCATCAATATAATAGTTCATGCAAAAAAGATCCTGCTTGCCAAAAAGGAAGGTCAGTTTTTTAAAACAATGCATAAAAGAACGGGCAAGCCACAACCTGTTCTTTGCCGTGATGATAAAGAAGTCAATATCCGAACTGTCGTCTGCAAAATTCTTGGAAAGAGAGCCAGATATTGCAACCCCCCGTACAAAAGGAAAGCGTGAAAGGAAAGAAGCGATCCGTTCTGCTGTGGCAAGCATTTTTTTAGCTTTGCAATTCCCTTTTTTTCTTCTTGTGATCAGTGATTGATCATCCTGTAAAGAATAAAAATCATCAAACTTAAAGATCCAGTTTGTTGCCGCCAGTTCATAAAGGGCTGCTGTCACTTCCTGGTTGGTATGCGCATTTCGCAGGAACTGAGCTGTTTCTGTCTGCGTCAGTGGGTAGTCAAAGATATCGAAGTAGGAGAGCGTGGCTAATATATCGTATTTTATATCCAAGACTATACAATGATTTAATAAGTAAAAACGGAAGAAGGCTCCTGCAGGTTGCCACTGTTGGCACTATATATCCTTGCCGGCTGGCTTTTCTTTTCTGCTATGATAAAGAATGAAAGGAAAAAAGCATAAAAGAATATACCCTTATTTACATCCAGGTAATTCTCCGAAAAAGAAACAGTGGAAATGATCACCAAAAAACCCAGGAACAGGATATCCTTTTTCCGGACCGCGATACGGAAGCTGTACCACAGCACCCATAAATAGACCAGGAGCCCGATAAGCCCGCTTTTGAGCAGGAACCCGAGGTATTGGTTATGACTGTTCAGCCGGAAGAGATAAGCATTATAAAACTTATGTGCATAGTATTTTTCAGTTAAAAGATCTGTTTCATCTCCCGAACCATACCCGATCAGTGGGGATACTTCCACCAGCTCAAAACCCAGCTTCCAACGTTCTATTCTTGGAGTGGTATTGGAATAGCTATTTCCCCTCTTTCCAAGATCCATTCCCAGTTCATTGATATACCGGTTCTTTAGACTGTCGCTGAGCAATATCACCCCGCAAAGAAGGCAAAGGCATGTGATAAAACGGAGCAGGTAGGCAGGGCGTTGCTTTTTTGTCAGAAGAAAGCCAGGAATAATAAAAATGCCAATCAATAATGCAGCGATCAATACAGCACGGGAGCCAAGTTGTAAGAGCCCTGCCAATAAAACAATCATACTGCTGATAATGAAAAGTTTTTTTCTTTTCGAAACTTCTTCATAATAAACTGTAATAAGAAATACCAGTGATAGCGCTATGTACATGGACAGGTAGGTAGCATGTAAGTCTACCGGCAGAGAAAAGTTGTGATTGATAAAAGCGCTTGAAAGGATGGATCTTAGCGGCAAGTGGTAGTAGAGGATCACGCGAAACGCATCCAGGTAGAGATATAAGATAGTAAACAGGCAGACCAGTGTAAAGATCCAGAACAAGCGAACCCTGTAGCTCATCAGCCTGATGGGGTTAATGAGCAGGATAAAAGGAAAGAGCAGCATAGCGAGCTGTCTGACCAGCAGGGATACTCCCTGCGCTTTATTGCGGGTATAAATAATTGAAACGGCTGTTAACAGAAGGAGGGCCAGCAATACCAGTAATTGAATATTGAATACCTGCCGCCATGCTGTTTTTTTTAACTGGATGATCGTATGTATCAAAAAACTCATCAGTACCAGTTCGCTGTAGAAACGATCGAATGGTAAAAAAATAAGAAACAGCATTATATGATAATAGCTGATCTTATTTGAAAGCGTATCGTCTATGATAAATAAATTTTTCATTTTTTGACTGTTCATAACAGTTACAGATATAGTCATGATACCTGTTCACAATGGTCTGCCAGTTAAATTCCTGGACTATTTTGAGCAGGTTGTTATCTTTCTTTTTTTTACTTTCTTCAGGGATAGTATTGTTTTCCACCAGGAATTTTACCTGGTCGGGCGTGGAAAAGTAAAACGCGTCTCCACCCAGTATGGACCTGTTAAACACATTGTCATGAGCAGCTATCAATGCACTGCTCGCCATAGCTTCCAGTAGTGAGGGATTGGTGCCTCCAACACTATGTCCATGGAAATAAAGAAGGGAGTGTTTACGCAGCGTATGTACAGTATCCTGGTCGAATAAGGGGCCGGTGAAAACTATGCGTTTGTCGGCGGCGTATTTTTTCACGAGGTATTTTCCATATCGGTTGCCGGTATTGCCTATCACCAGGAATTTTTTTAAAGAACCCGATTGCCGGAAACCTTCCAGTATAAGATCAATATTATTTTCCGGCTCCATACGGGCCATTAGCATAAAATACTCCTGCATGACAAGTTCATATCGCTGCAACATGCCTGGTTGATCCTGTCTGTCCAGGCTGGCTCCATAGGGAATATATTCGCAGCATACCTGGTATTTGTCCCGGATGTACTGCCGGATGCCGATGGAATCGGCTATATGAAAATGACTATGCCTGACCGCTAATTTTTCAGCATAACGCAGGAACCG
>CAZGSG010000147.1:0-13555 GCA_964528095.1 uncultured Terrimonas sp. | reverse complement strand
A
The DNA here is from genome assembly GCA_964528095.1 of uncultured Terrimonas sp. Taxonomy (GTDB): domain Bacteria; phylum Bacteroidota; class Bacteroidia; order Chitinophagales; family Chitinophagaceae; genus CAZGSG01. Next base: position 13,554 of record CAZGSG010000147.1, on the reverse strand, counting down.
TATCAAGCGCTGCAGGGTTACAATGCGGTCCGTCGGCTTTGTCATATCCACATACTTTCTGCATGGGGATACTCAGGTTGATGAACTCATAGATCCAGTCAGACAGGTCCAAATGACTTTCTCCCCGGCCTACATAGTACACATACGGGTCTTCTTCCTGTTCATTCATCAGTTCCGGTCCTTCCACCATCTTTACAGTGACGGTAAATTCATCCCACAATTCAAATGGCAGCTCATTATTACAACGGTCACAAGCTACCTCTACACTGCCGCCGACTTCAAACTTGAGCAACATAAAGCCGTTCTTTTTATCAAGCATCAACTTTACATTTGCACGACAGTTTTTGAAATCCTGCTGCTGGTATGCGTCAAAGAACTTATCTGTGATCTGGTAATTGAATTCATGAACACCCGGTTTCAATCCTACAAACGCTATTTCAAAGTCACGGCGGTTGCTCATGCATCAACTTTTAAGTCCGAAAATTCGGGAGGCAAAGGTAGGGAAATTTGATGGAATTTAATCATCAATTTAGATTATTTTCGGGGCTGTTTTTCTTTTAAGTAATTGATTCTGAATATTATTAAAATTTTCCGGATTGCAAAAATTCGTTTCCCGCCTGTTTGCCCGGCTAATGAAAAGCTGGAATTGGGTACTGCTGATCGTTCTGACCATTGCAATTAAATGGATCTCCTTATATCCCAACAGGGTCGAACAGTACTACACCTATGGATTTTACCCCCTTATCTCAAAAGTACAGCGGTTCTTATTCGGATGGATCCCCTTTAGTATCGGCGATCTTTTTTATGCTTTTCTGGTACTGATCATCCTTTTCCGCATCGGGCGTTTTTTGCGGATCCTGTTTCAGAAAAAACTAAACCGGGCCTATTTTACCAAAACGCTTCAACAGGCCATCTTCTTTTTTTTATTCATCTATGTTTTTTTCAACTTATTGTGGGGACTGAACTACAATAGGAAGGGTATCTCTTACCAGTTGAACATCCAGGTGAAAACCTACTCGTTTAATGACCTGGATACCCTGACTGGTAAATTGCAGGAACGCTTGAACGAATATGCCGCATTGGTGACAGAAGCACAACGTGATTCGATCAATCGTAAAAGGGTGTTGTTTAACGAGAGTAAACTGGCGTATGCGGCTGCAGTAAAAAAATATGCATTTCTTGGATACTCACCTTCTTCAATAAAACCCTCGCTGTTTAGCTATCTGGGAAATTACCTGGGCTTCCAGGGATACTATAATCCATTTTCGGGCGAAGCGCAGGTTAATACAACGGTACCACGTTTCCTGGAACCTTTTGTAAGCACACATGAAATTGCACACCAGTTAGGCTACGGAAAAGAGAATGAAGCGAATTTTGTAGCATTTCTTGCATGCAGGAGCTATCCTTCCAATGTATTCAGGTATTCGCTGTACTTCGATATGTACAACTATGCTATCGGGGAGGTTTACCGAAGAGACACCGCGGCAGGGAAAAAATACCAGCAACAGTTACACCCACAGGTCGTCAATGATATAAGGGAATGGAAAGATTTTTACCGCAAATACAAAAACCCGATCGAACCCATCATTACCTGGGGATATGGACATTTCCTGAAAGCCAATAACCAACCAGGCGGTAAACAAACCTATAACGAAGTAGTAGCGTGGCTGATCGCTTATTATAAAAGGTTTGGGTTAGAAAGTATTTGATAATTCAAAAATCAAAAGTAAAAATTAAAAAATAATCTCCGATGACAGGAGGCTGTTTTTGAACTCGCGCTGGTATACAGTTCTATAAATAAAAAGGCAACCCTACTGGAATTGAAATTAGTTGCAGACATGGCTGAACCAGTCAGATAATATAGTGTCTGTTTTTGAATTTTTAATTTTGACTCTTGAATTTGCCCCGGTATATAGATATATAAATAAAGAAGCAACCCCACCTGGGATTGCTTCTTTATTTTCAAATCATGCCCTGAGTTTACCAAATAATTCAGAGGTTATTTTTTAATTTTTACTTTTGAATTTCAAAAGTAACTCCGGCCATAGTTAATCAAACAGGCCTGCGGCTGTTGTATAATCCATATTGATAAGCGTGCTTTTTGTCAATCCTTTTGCTTCCAGTGCGTTCAATTGCTCCGTTGAAAGAATGACGTAACTGAATTCACGTTTACCTGTTATTGTATTTCCAGCGGCATCGGCGTTGATGCTGATAGCGCCTTCAACTACATCATAATGCCAGCGGATATTTCCTTTTTGCATGTAAGGCAGTGGCTGCATACCTTCTGCTGTTTTATCATACAGAAGCACCAGCCCGCTATTCAGGATATCGGCCGTGATCGCCAGATCTTCAATAGAACCGCTGTATAGATTGCCATCGGTTTTGCTGTTAGTACCGGTAAGTTCTACCGATTGCCAGGCGGATAATTTTGCGCTCGCTGCTTCCTGTCCTGTATTGCTACCGGCATTCACTACGGGCACAATGGTATCCGTGTCTGATTTTTTGCAGGAAGCGATCAATAGAACTGCGAAGCCTGCCGCTATTAATGTGATTTTTTTCATTTGTTTTGAATATTATAAAATGAATTAATTTTTTATGATCGTTTTCGATTCGCTCCAGTCTCCGATCTGTATAGTCACGATATATTCACCGCTGGCAAGATTTGCAACAGAGATATAATGCTGACTCATTCCTGATTTATTCCTGTTGAGCGTAAAGCTATTTTTCAATTGCCCATTTACGCCGGTGATCTTAACGAGCATCGGGCCGGTCAGTGTTTGATTGACCTGTAATACAAGCCGGTCCTGCACAGGATTAGGGAATAACTGTACGGATGCGCCTGTTTCAGCAGTAGCTGATTTGGCAGTAGCGCCGCCTGTTCCGTTTTCTGTAAGCGTAAAACCATTGATATAGTTATACGTATTCAGGTTGGCGATAGTCAGCACGATGGTACCATTTACCGGCGTAAGCGTTACAAAAGAGGCTTTATTGGATATATTATAATCGGAAAGTACATCCACACTGGTAGAACCCACGGTAAAACGTGTTCTATTGTTTGTGTTAGGCCCCGCTCTGAATGAATAAACTTCCAGGTTATACGTCTTGCTGTTATTCAGACCCGTAAGAGTAAGTGTTCTGCTGGCGGTATGATAACTGGTATTTCTTCCAACTTCCGGTGGACACATGGTAGTGTTTTGCATCGTTCCATTGTCTGAAACATTTGTTTGCTGGCTTAATACGGCTTTTACAGTAGACGCGGTAGCATCGGAGTAAGTAAAGTTGCCAGACGAAAGGGAGGAGGAAACCTTCCAGTTATTCCACTGGCTGTTATTGTAAGTCGTAGCGCTATACATATTCACTTTGATATACCTGGTGCCTGTGGTAGCAGGAGGTGTTACCGGCGGTGTTACGGGCGGCGTAGTAGCTGCCGCGTTAACGGTGATACTCATATCATCAAACGCGGTAGCGCCATTGTTATCGGTGACTGTTAAGCGGAACACGTAATTACCTTGTATCAATCCCGAAACCTGTGTGCTGGCAGCACCCGGATTTGCGATCGTTGCGGCGCCACCACTTACTTTACTCCATGAATAAGCAGTAATAGTGCCGTTGGCATCCGTACCTGAGCCACTCAATTGAGCCGCATTAACAGGTAATTGTATTGTTTGATCAGCACCTGCATTAGCTACTGGTATTGCATTGGCCGGAGGAGGAACCGTACCGCCTTTTGAATATTGCAACATCCATTCGTATACATTCATATTGTTTTCCCTGTAATTAGGATCGTAGGCCCTTGACCATGCATCATGCCCGCTGGCAGCAAAAATTGTTGCTTTCGGTTGAGGGTTCATGGCGGGACGGTAAGCTGTAAGCTTGGTCATCCAGTCTCTTGTATTGGCAACAGTTACAGTTCCATCATTTTCATTGTGAAAAGCCCATACAGGTATATTCGCCCTGCCTATCTCATTGGCAAGCCCTAGGTAAGCGGGAATATTACCACAAATAGGCGCGATGGCTGTAACGCGATTACTACCCAATGCTCCCGCATAATTCCAGGTAACACCACCACCCATACTAAGACCGGTAACATAAATACGTGACTGATCGATACGATACCTGCTTACCACATAATCAATAAGCGCATTAATTGGTACGCCACCAGTAAAATCCTGGCCATTCAATTGCGGAGAAATAACGATAAACGAAGAAGTTTTACCATTTACAGTAAATGAAGAAGGAAAACTTCCCTGGTTGATGAGCTTCGGGGGACCATTGCGTAATACTAAAGGAAGAGAAGCGGCGGAACCATTTCCAACTTCACCAAGCCCATGTATAAAGATCAGCAAGGGATAATTAGTGGAAGTGTTGGTAGAATAACCCGGAGGCAATGCTTCATAATACCCGCCAATGGTGGCATGAATAGGAGCGGTAACAGCTTTTTGCTGGTATTGAGCATTTACTGCTGTTGACCCAGCTAATGCACAAAGCAACAGACAAAGTTGAAATACTTTGTAAGACAAAGATCTTAGTTGTTTCATAGTATTTTTTGATTTTAATCAATTGCGGGTTTAAGTGCCGCATTTACGTTCGCGGATTTGCGATAATCATGCCAACAGAATTTTATTTTGTAGTTGAAACTATCATGAGGATGTAGTTTAACTTATCTAACTGTATAATTTGAATGATTCTTGATTTGAATCTATTAATTGATTATTTCATTGGGAAAACTATAACAGTTGAAGGGCAACTTTAATGGCAATACCGTGTTTGTGGTAATGCCTATCTGGGGCTATGTTGTTTTTGTATCGAAGTTTTTTTAAAGATGCGCGAAGGGATTTCACGCAGCGTATTTTAGAATAGTCATTCTGTTTCGATTAATATAACTTCTATCGTAGCAGAGATTGAAGAATTGTCTTTCTTATCCCTGCATCACTAACACGGCAACAGGTTTCATACAGAGTCTTCATATAAGGATCTTTTGTTTCCGATAATATAACTTTAGGAAAAAGCGCCCTGTAGCGAAAGCCATCGTAGCAATGGAAAGTTGTTGGTGTTTACGCTGAGACATAAAATTGGCGGCTTCTTTAAAATTTGTTTTTAACACGGAATCACAGTTGGTCATTCTTTCTGTTTATGTAGAACTATATTCCTGATTTCGTTTACAATTCAGGTTGCAATGAGGAGTCACGGATCAATAAGAAATGTCCGATCTTCTTTAGGCTCTCCGTGATTCCATGTTTAAAAACATCTTCAGGGCCAATACCACCAATTTCTCCGTGTTACCGTGTTAAAACTACTTTAGGCCAGTTTTACGCCGATTTGTTGGTGTTCCTCATAAAGCCCTTTCTTCTTTAAAAATCCACACTAACTAACAACCGATTTCCTGGTTGCAGGTCGGTTGTGGGCGCAGCCGGCAAAACTATCTTCTTTGAAAATAACCCAGGCGAATACCAACAGTGGGGTAAGCTTAAGGCATTAGGTTAAGTTCTATAGTAGTATTTTAGAATATCCATTCTGTTTCGATAGTATAACTTAATTTCTATGATAGAGATTGAAGACTGTTCCTTCTTATCCCTGCATCACTAATACAGCAATAGGTTTCGCACAGAGCTAACAGAGATAATGAGCTAAGGAATAGCTAGGCTATTTATACATTTATTACCGGTTGAAATAAAGAGTTAACAGAGCGTTTTCACTGACGTGAAAACAGCACCCTGATCAACGACTGCCTTTTCACGCAGTGAAAACCCTCCTTCGCTCATTCGTTCATACAAATAAAGAATAAACAAATAGCGCTACACTTCCTTCGCTCATTATCTCTGTTAGCTCCTTTGAAATCCCTATCAAAATTCCTGAACTACAAAAATAGATACATGTAGAAACAGGTCCCGGTTCTTAGTGTCTTGTGAACGATGTGAACGTAAATCGGCCCGGGATGACAATGGAAACGCTTGTCATGCTCGCAAACGAAGAGGCATTAGACCAGGACACCTTAATTTAATGGAAGACTCCCCGGTCGGGGCCAGCAAATAGTTGAAAAAAAGGAAGGCGGTTAAATAACTAAAACTTATTCTTCCACATCATACTTTCAATCGGCCTGTCCGGCTGATCGGTATATTTCGCGTTTTTCTTTTGATTGTATTTAACTTCTATTTCTCCGCTTACTGGAAAATAGATCAGTTGGCCTATCGGCATTTCCCTGTATACTTTTACAGGTTGTTTGACGGAGATCTCCAGGGTCCAGTGGCCGCAGAAACCGACATCACCTTTACCAGCAGTGGCATGAATATCGATACCCAAACGGCCGGTTGATGATTTTCCTTCGAGGAAAGGTACATGAGCATGGGTCTCTGTATATTCCTGGGTGACGCCGAGATAAAAAATATGGGGATATAAAACAAATCCGTCTTCCGGTATTTCAAAATATTCTATCTGGTTATGTTTTTTTGCATCCAGGATATGCTCGCGGTAAGTGGCCAGCCATTTACCCAGGTGTACATCATAGGAATTACTGCCCAGGCATTCCCGGTCATAAGGAGCGAGTTTGATAGTGCCTTTACCAATCTCTTCCAGTATCTGTTTGTCGGTTAGAATCATTGTATACTTTTTAGTAGCCCGCTTTATTTAAATCACACTATTCGGCATATTGGGATACACTATTTATCTTTAATAAGCCGTACAGCAGGGCAAAATAAAGGTGAAACAGTAAATAATGCCGATTTTTTTTCAACAACAAATCAACGAAACAACCCGCCTTGGTGTCTGGAAGATTGAAGAAACTGAAGATTTTTTCAATCTAAACGTGCCACAGCACAGGCTGGTAACGCATCCCCACAAACGGTTGCAGCATCTCGCAGGCCGGTTTCTGTTACAATTCCTTTACCCCAATTTTCCTTATGAACTCATCCAGATCGCCGATACCCGAAAACCATTTTTGCCCGGGGAGCAATATCATTTCTCCATTTCGCATTGTGGTGATTATGCCGCCGTCATCGTTAGCCGCCATAACAGGGTAGGCATCGATATTGAGCTGATCAGGCCGCTGGTTGGTCAGCTTGTGCCGAAGTTTTTGTCTGATGAGGAAAAAAAACAGTTGCACAAAGGGGCTATGCTGGAACAGGCCACGCTGATGTGGAGTGCGAAAGAAGCGGTCTTTAAATGGTATGGTGACGGGCAGGTGGATTTCCGGAAACACATACAATTACTGAAACAGCATGAAGGGAATAACACCATTGAGTGTTTTTTTGCAAAAACAAACCAGCAACTCGTACTTCATTATCACCAGTTCAATCAGCTGATGCTTGCATGGCTTGTGCACTAAGTTTTTCTTTGTCTGATCATATTAATTCACCATCACCTTTTTTATGAAAAGACAAATTGTACAAACTTTATTAATGGGCCTACTGTTCGCATCCTGCGGACCGAAGATCTATAAGTCATCCGAATTTGATACCGCGCTGGCAAAACACAAAACAGTAGCGATCCTTCCCGCTGACGTAACTACAGAACTACGTCCTAACCAGGCAAAAAAAGTAACGGCGGAACAGATCGCCGAAATGAATGAAAAAACCAGTTATGAAATACAGGACAAAATGTATAGCTGGTTTTTGCGCAGATCGGGAAAATTCAATTACACGGTAACCTTCCAGGATGTTACGCGTACCAACGCATTGCTAAAACAGGCAGGCGTAAATTATGCAGACCTGGTTTTGAAAGACCGGGCCGAGATCGCTAAACTGCTGGGCGTTGATGCTGTATTACAGGACAAGACAAAAATGGAAAAACCAATGTCTGATGGAGCATCGGCAGCTATCGGTCTATTGGTTGGTGTATGGGGAAATACAAACAAGATTTATACTACGATCAATATACACGATGGTAAAACAAGCGGCCTTTTATGGAAGTATGATTATGAAGCTTCCGGGTCTGTAGGATCATCCAGTACCAAGCTGGTGGACGCATTGATGAAAAATGCGGCTAAGAAGTTTCCTTATAGCGCGAAGTGAGTATAATTCAAAAGTCAAAATTAAAAATTCAAAACCTGACCCTGTTTTCAGAGATTTTTTTTTGATTTTGCAGGTTGACTTTTATCACTCTCTTTCTTCGGGCCTGCCATCCGCAGTCACAGATAAAAAAATGTTAAAGAACTGCTTGTAAAAAGTTTTTCCGGGGTTTGACCGGTGCTTGTTCGATGTTAATAAGGTACTAACCCAGATCAAACCCAGATCTCACCCAGATCAAACCCAAATCAAGCCCAGGAAAACACTGAGTAAGTTCTGTGTTTAAGCTGTGTTAATTCTGTATTTGTTGGCTGCTTGTATCGAAGGAGCACCGTACAATCATCGGATAAACACCGCATATATGGCAAAGATTGATGCAGGCTTCAGGGTAAGACAAGAAGTTCAAAACGACTTCCCGATAACGGAGTTTAATTTTTAATTTTTAATTTTGACTTTTGAATTTCATTCGTTTTCTTCACCAGGAGCATCAAGCAAATTAAGGTCAATTGATTCCATTCCGGCAATTCCTTCTATCGATCCTCTTACATGTGCGGCATTGAGCAGGATTTTTTCCAATTGTTTTTCTCTTGCCTTCCACAGTTTTTCCATGGCATCCCGTTCTTTTTGTATGGATAGTTTCATACTCATAAAGCCTTCGCGGATCGCCTTCCATTGTTCGGCAAACTCCGTACTGGTAAGATAGTCATACAACAAGTGCATTTTATCTCCCTTATTATCCTGTTTTTTTAATGCGGTAGAAATTTTAATGATACCATCTCTCAGCAGGTGCACAATGGCTTTTACTTCTGCAAAGGAACAGATCCATACGCCGTCTTTTTCACCAAAACGATCCATTTCTTTTGGTAATGCCTGCGACACGATTACCGCGACATCGGCTCCCTGGCTGCGCATATCTGCCCGCAGTTTTTCTATCCAGTCATTGGAGAAGTCCTTGGTGCGTTTGCTTTCAAAAATGATCTTGCCGCATTCCTGGCCAAAACTATTGCGAACGGTCTGGATACAGTCAGCACCCCTTACACCTTTACCCACTTCGCTGATCAGATCGAATGGAAAGGCCAGCTTTAGCAGCTCTTCCAGCGCCAGTTCCTGTACTTCGCCCTGCAGCTGTGTGGATCCCTGTTCTGCTTTACGACGCATTTCCTCCGCCAGTTTTTTCTGGTCTTCCAGTTGTTTCTCCAGTTCTTTTAAACGCATCTGGTATTCGGTCTCTTTGCCTGCTACTTTCTGCTCTTCTATTTTGCGGATCTCTTCTGTTAATTTCTCACGGTCTTTTTGTAATTGTTTCTGCACGGTGATCTCTATTTCTGCTTCCTTGTTTTTTAATTGTTGCTCTTTTTGCAGAAATTCCAGTTCCTTTTGACGAGCGTTTTTTAATTTCTCTTCATTCTCTTTATTGTTTTCTTCCAGCATGCGTAATTTATTCTCAAAATCAGAACCGATCGACTTGCGCAGTGATTCTTCGAGCTGTCTTTGCAATTTTGATTTTTCGGATTGCAGTATTTGCTGGTGTTCGGTTTCTTTTTTCTGGAGTTGTTGCTGGAATTCTTCGGCTTTCTTTTTCTGCCATTCGGCAGCTTTTGACCGGAGCTCTTTTTCTACTTCTTCGCGGATAACTTCATTTGGTTCAAATTCGTGGCCACAGTTCGGACATTTTATTTCAGCAGGCATCTATCTATATATTTCAGCCAAATCTAAAATAAAAAGCGCACTTGCCATTAAGCGCTCTCACTCATGCGGTTAAGACCGGTTACCGTATGAATGAGCAGGCTTGTCGCTGTATGTGAAAACCCTTACTGGTGATTAATAAACAATGAGTTAAGCGCTTATAGTATAACGACTACAAAACAAGTAAGGATCGATCTATTTTTTCAGGTGCCGCCGCTTCGTTACTTTGTGCTATCAAACAGCGTAGTAATAACTGTCTTGATGACTTTTATCCAATACCTTGAAAACAGTTGTTTTAATCGATTATCCTTGAAAACCGAACACAGAAATCCTATCCCTTTGAAGAGTCGCCAATGATCCCTATGAGACTCCAACCGTCCAGTTACACAGTTGTGAAAGAAATTAAGAGCCCCGGTATCTACCGGGGTTTTGTTTTTGGCGGATCTTTATAAAAACTACTTATAAAGAATTCATCCACTTCATCCGCTTACAGTATATTTATAAATCATCGGTACATCTCAACTCAATCCATTTATGCGATCATACGCCTTCTTCATTGTATGTGTAGTTTTCGTTCATTCTGCTTATGCCCAAAAGATAAAAAAGACAGCGGGAGCTTCTTATTTTCCGCCGGCGAACAATTGGCAACAGAAAACCGCGACAGAACTCGGGTTAAAAATTGCTGCTATCGATTCAGCAATTGCTTTCGCGATCGCCAATGAATCAAAGAATCCCCGTAGTATGGAGGCTGACCAGGCGGCTGGTTTTGGAAAGGAACCTTTTGGTGAAGCCATCGGCCCTTTTGCCGATCGTGGAGAACCTACGGGTGTACTTATTTATAAAGGATATCTTGTTGCCAGTTGGGGTGAGCCCCTGCGATGCGATATGATACATAGCATCACGAAGAGTTTTTTAAGCACTGTGGTTGGCGTGGCAGTCGACAGCGGGCTTATTAAAAACGTAACGGATACCGTTGCCGGTTATATGCCGGCCATTGAAGTTTATGGACAAAAGCAAACATTAACACCTTTTACCAGTGCACACAACCGTACCATTACCTGGAATGACCTCTTGCGTCAAACAAGCGATTGGGAAGGAACATTATGGGGTAAGCCGGAATGGGCAGACAGGCCGGACAGCAGTGCGGCTGACTGGAAGACCAGGCCCCGGCGTACAAGCGGTACGGTGTATGAATACAATGACGTACGGTAAATGCCCTCGCTCTTGCTGCCACCAATGTATGGCGTCGTCCCTTGCCCCAGGTCCTCAAGCAGGCGATCATGGACCCAATCGGCGCTTCCTCCACATGGAGGTGGACGGGTTATCGCAATGCCTGGATCGTATTGGATGGACAGATCGTGCAAAGTGTAAGCGGTGGCGGACATTGGGGCGGTGGCATGTTTATGAATACATATGACCTCGCACGTTTTGGCCTGCTTTCATTACATAAAGGCAACTGGAATGGCCGGCAACTTATCAGTGAAAATTGGGTAAAACAGGCGCTTACACCAACCCCGGTTAAAAGGGATTATGGATACATGAACTGGTTTCTGAATACAGATAAGAAATTACTTCCTTCAGCACCGGCCACAGCCTTTATGCATGTGGGGAATGGCGCTAATATAATCTATGTAGATCCCGAACATGACCTGGTAATGGTAGTGAGATGGATCAATAACAGGGCAATGGACGGGGTTGTGCAAAGATTGATGAAGGGTTTTGAATGATCAAATTCAAAAGTCAAAATTCAAAAGTCAAAAATGCACTCCAATTATTGGGGTCTGTTTTTTAATTTTGACTTTTTAATTTTGAATTTATAAGGTTTATCTTCACAGGCCCCGGCAATTATTCAAAACCAGCGGCTACACTTTTTCCTTTGCAACATATATTTAATACGCTCATCGATAGTTATATTGATGACAAAGTAGGCATAGCGGAAGATTTTCTGAGCCTGTCACTCGCTTCCAGTTTAAAAGAAAATATGCTGACGCTGTATGCTGATGACCGGATGCAATCTGCCGGTACGGGAAATGACGCGACGATTGCGCATGATAAGACTGTACGAAGTGATAAGATATTCTGGCTTGACAGGGCCCATAATAACCAACATGAAAATGATTTTTTTGACCTCATGGACTGTTTTATCGTTCATTTGAATACAACCTGCTATACAGGTATAACGGGATGCGAATTTCATTATGCTATGTACGAGCAGGGCAGTTTTTATAAAAAACACCTTGACCAGTTTCGCAATAATGCGAGCAGGCAATATTCGATGATCATGTACCTGAATGCTGGCTGGGAGGAAAAGGATGGGGGAGAGCTCCGCATTCATCACGAAAACAGGTTGCAGAATATTTCTCCTGTTAACGGGAAAAGCGTTTTTTTCAAAAGCAATGAGTTGATGCATGAAGTATTACTGACCAATAAGCCGAGAATGAGTATTACGGGCTGGTTAAAAGTTGATTGAAGAAGAGTCAGGATAGGGATAGATTTTATTTCAAAAGTAATTTGTAATAAAATCTATTTGATCTTACGGACAATAGCGAGACTGGTTTAGACTACCCGGACTGTTGTAATCCATTAGCATTTCCTGTCAATGTCCTCTTACATTCAAAAGAGAACTTGCCGGGAAAATATTTTGAATCGACAGGATCAGTCTTTTTAACAGGAACTACTTGTCAGATGAGCTATCAGGTTTTACAGATTCTCCGGGGCCTGCACTGGCTTCGGAGAAGCCTTCTGTTTATAGAAAAGATCTCGTTGACGTTGCTGGCTCCGGAGGAGCCCCTGCTAAATGAGGCGACTCCTCCGGAGTCTATAGGTTTGTGTGCTGTTATTGACTATAAACAGGATGCTCCTCCGGAGCAAATGAAAGAAATGGGTTTGTAATAGTTCAGGCAGTTTGTTAATTAAGATTCATAGCGCTGGTAGTTGAAATAGAAATGATATGTAAAAGTAGTGCTTGATCTGAAAAGCAAGGGTTGCTCAAAATGACGCCCTCTTTTCAATGTAAGAGGACATTGACAGGAAGTACTGATGGGTTACAACAGCCCGGATAACCTAAACTTATCTTGACGCGTCCGTAAGATCAAATTCTAACTATTGCAAGTAATTCTTCATTAAATGGCCAGCCTTACCAGGGGGAAATAAACAGGTAGCTCCTGTATTTCGATAGAGGGTTTAAAGAAATTAACAGAGAAAATGAGCGAAGGAAGAACTTAGCGATCTCCGTAGGGTTGCGCTAAGAAGTATTTTCACTCGTGAAAACAGCCAGCTACAAGATGATCCTATTAAAAATACTTTTGAGATCGCTTCCGGTCATTGCAGCGTCTCAATTCTGCCATCCATATAAAATAAATAAAGAAATACCGAACTAAAAGACGGCATCGTTGTTTTAGCTGATCCGGTTTACCCATTTCAATAAATTGTATGACCCGAAAAAGATATCTCAGCCTTATACTTATACTGGGCAGCCTGACAGCATTGGCCCCTTTTTCCATCGATATGTATCTGCCCGGTTTTCCGGCTATTGCTGAAGACCTGAAAACGACTGCTTCAAAAGTTTCTCTGTCATTGAGCGGTTTTTTTATTGGTATTTCAGCAGGACAGCTATTGTATGGCCCCCTGCTTGATCGTTTTGGCAGGAAAAAGCCTTTGTATATTGGCCTTGTTGTTTATATAGTCGCATCACTGGGATGTTCGTTTGCACATAGCATTGACGATCTTATCCTGCTTCGTTTTATACAGGCGATAGGGAGTTGCGCGGCCACCGTGACAGCGGTGGCAATGGTGCGAGACCAGTTCCCGGTGAAAGACAGCGCAAAAGTATTTGCCTTATTGATACTCGTATTAGGCGCTTCACCAT
>CAZGSG010000146.1:0-13735 GCA_964528095.1 uncultured Terrimonas sp. | reverse complement strand
TTTACTGACGGGAAAACAGGAACCTTTGCAACCACTTCTTTTTCACGTCAATGAAAAACCCCCTTTGCTCATTTTTCCAAACAGATGATGACAGATTAAACAAAGTTAAATATCCTTATCTTAATTACTCCTTAGGTCTGTGTGAAATCTCTTGCAGATATGTTGAGTTTACAAAATCAGTGACATAGATGCTCTATCCAAAGAAACCTGCGCGGTTTTAGAGCCTGATAGCTCACAAATTATTAAGATCGGCTCGGTATGACAATGGGAATGCTGCCCCTACCCACAAACTCCAGAAGATTAAAATGCTATTAGAACATGAACTACAAAAGTAAATACCAAGTACGCTGGCAACTCTCCCATTACCACCGGGCCACAATCTTAAAATTCAATAATCTCGGTGTCAACCGCTGCGGCATAGCGAACGTAGTATTAGAAAAATCTTTGATCAGCAGGTAAGAGATCGTATTATCACGGTCTATCAGATTGAATACTTCCAGGCTGGCCCAGATATTATCAAAACCCATAAAAGGGCTGTGGCTACGCCGGCGGCTGCGATCACTGTCGAGCAGCAACGCGCTGAAGCCAATATCTACTCTTATATAGGCTGGTATCTCAAGGCCATTACGATATTTCACACTATTGGGAATATTATAAGGAAGATTACTGCCATATAATAAGTTCAGGTACATTTTAAGATTCTTATTGGTAGCCAGGTAATCCTGGAAATACATGCCAAATGTAATGCGGCGATCCGTAGGCCTTCTTACCCAGCCCTTTTCTTTTGTAACGCTGTCAATCGGCTGATTAAATTCATTCAGTGTATAATCTTTATAAGTATCGCCTTTGATATTTTCTCTTGCAGACATGAAACCAAGACTGATCCAGCTCTCCGCATCTTTCACCAGTTCGCCATGCAATCGCATTTCGAGGCCCGCGGCCCTGGCTTCCGCATTGTTTTCACCAAAATAACGGATGCGTACATTATCTATATCATATGGTACTACATCGGTCATGTATTTATAATACGCTTCTGTTGTTAGTCTCATCGCGCGACCCCAGCCATTGAAATTATAGTCGAATCCTGCTACACCCTGCCAGCTTTTTTGAGCTTTTAATTGTTCATTTAACGAACCATCATATCTTCTTAATTCACGGTAGAAAGGTGGTTGATGATAAGCACCCAGCGCTGCGCGAAATATAATATCCCGCTTCCAGTTTGGTTTCCAACTGGCGCCAATCCGGGGTGAGATGAGCAGCTCATTATTCAGATCGTTATAATTAAAACGTACACCCGCAGTAACAGTATACGAATTCAATGAATCACCGAGTAATATATTATCCTGTATATAGCCGGAGAATTTATTGATCGAAAGATCAGCAGATGATTTGGTCACTTTATTCAGGCGGAGTATATCCGGGCTATAGGGTAATGAATAACCTGCTGAATCCTGGAACTCCCATTCATTCAATTTATCATTGATAGCTGTATGATCATATCCTGCTCCCCATTGAAAAGCATGATTGGCCCTTTCAAAATTCCCCTTATGTGATACATTCCAGTTCTGAATATTAAGTGTATTCCTGGCAAAATTCTGGAAAACACCGGCTCCGAGAGGGTTCACGATTGTTCCGAAACTTGCCGAACTCTTATCAAAATCACGTTCTCCAAATTCATACATACCTGTTATATCTACGTTTTCATTCTCATCGTTCTCAAAACGCGATACCATCCATTTCAGTTTTAGCCGGCGGTTTACCTGGTTGGTAAAGGCGAGGCCCATCATATTTGTCTGGTATTGGTCCTTTTCCTGTCCCTGGAAATAAATATTGATGCCGAGATTTTGCGTAAAGAAAGGAGAGAATACCGAACTGGTCAGTTGACTGAAGGCAGGATTCAATGTGAATTTGGTTTGGGAAATATTACCAAAAAACTCTCCCTGCCATTTTTCATTGAACTGGTAATTGATCAGCGCCTGCAGATCGGTTGATGCCGGTACATAATTTCCTTGTGTCTCCTGCCTGCTAAGCAGATTTCTGTTGCTGCGGTTACGACCACCGACGAGGTAACTGAATTTGTTTTTTGCATCAGTACCTTCTATATGTACACCCTGTTCAAGTACACCTGCATAGGCAGAGCCGCCAAAGCGTTTTGGTTTTTTATATTGAATATCCAGCACGCTGCTCATTTTATCACCGTACCTGGCCTGGAATCCACCGTTGTAGAAATTAATATTGCGGACCATTTCCGGATTAATAAAACTCAATCCTTCCTGCTGCCCGTTTCGTATAAGATATGGACGGAATACTTCAAAGTCATTTACATAGATCAGGTTTTCATCATAACTGCCGCCACGCACAGAGTATTGCGAAGTGAGCTCATTATTGGAACCTACAAAAATCTTGATCAGGCTTTCTACACCTGTAACCGCTGATGGAAGATTCAATACGCTTTTGGGATTGGCCCTGATCAATCCTGTTTCCCGCCTGTCACGCTGATCTGTTATAGTTACATTGGCCAATACATTATTACCTGCCTCAAGCCGGATAGTGACTACTTCTTCTTCATCTTCATTGAGCAAAAAGTTCTTTTGTTCAGGACGATGACCGGTATGGCTAAACTGGATAGCGAATGCTTTACCAGCGGGAACTTTAAGACGGAAATAACCAGAGTCGTTCGTGGTAATTCCTGTTTCTTTTCCCAGGATGACGACAGAAACATTTGGTAGAAGGTCCTCATTCTCATCAACCACTTTACCAGAAACCCAGGCTGTTTTTTTTTGTGAGAAAGCCAGTCCCGATAATAGCAGGCAGGTTAAAACAAGAAAGAATTGGCGGCAGTTGAGTTTCATAAGAAATGTAGAACCACATTGTTTTTATTACTCGATTCAGGTTGCTAGTTTCATTCTAAATGCAAAATTGAAAAGTAAAAATTCAAAAATAAACCCTATTACCTGGTGAACTTCGAATTGGAGTTTTACAATTTGTATTCAATCAGGCTCAAATGCTTAGTTCAAAATTAAAAATGAAAACCGTTTCGAAGAAAGTTGTTTTTGACTTTTGCATGTTGACTTTTTAGTTCATCCAGGTTATTCAGCTTTTTTTCAATTGCGCAATAGTGGCGATCGGATCTGCTGATTTGAACACAGTATTACCGGCGACCAGTACATCAGCCCCTGCGGCTACGATAGATGGCGCGTTTTCGATTGTTACTCCACCGTCAATTTCTATCAGCACATTCAAACCTCGTTCAGCGATCATCTTACGAAGTTGTTTTATTTTCTCCAGTGTATAAGGAATGAATTTTTGTCCTCCAAAACCCGGGTTCACACTCATGATACATACATGGTTGATCTCGTGTAATACATCGCTTAATCCTGCTACGGGTGTATGTGGATTGATGGCCACACCCGCTTTCATGCCCAGTGATTTGATCTGTTCAATATTGCGATGTAAATGGGGGCAGGCTTCTATGTGTACAGACAGGTTATCAGCACCGGCATTCTTAAATTGTTCTGCATAATTGCCCGGATCGAGGATCATCAAATGCACATCACATACTTTGGTAGTGGTCTTACGGATGAATTCGATGATCATTGGACCGTAGCTGATATTAGGAACGAACCGCCCGTCCATTACATCCAGGTGAAACCAGTCGGCTTCGCTTTTATTCAACATAGCACATTCATCCTTCAGTTTCATAAAATCAGCAGCGAGCAAGGAGGGGGCAACAAGGGTCATGAGGTATTATTTGCGGTGCAAGATAAATTTAATTCAATTTAGCGGCGGCTTCTTTTGCTTCGATAAATGTTTTGTCGAGACTAAACGCTTTTTCATAACTCAACCTGGCCTCATCTTTTTTGCCCTGCACCTCCTGGCAACGACCGATCCAGTAATAAGCATCAGGGAAAGCAGGAGAAATGGTATTAGCCAGCTCAAAAGTTTTCAGGGCCGCGGGGATCTTCTTTTGATCAAAATAGATCTTCCCTTTTTCAATGATCGCATTCAGGTGACGATGATCATGCCGGATGGTCTCATCAAACCAGTGAATAGCTTTTTCCTGTTCATTAATTCCTGAATAATAATACCCTTTTATATAATAGGGCTCGGCTTCCATGCCCAGTGAATCCTTTTTGATCAATGAATCGGCGATCGTCAATGCCCTGGCCATTTTATTTTCCGCATATTGATAAGCAAGATTGTAACTGATCTCTTTATTAGAGGGGGCAATAGTATAGGCTTTTTCAAGTGTGGCCAGCAGACCCTTGTTGTCCTGCGTTTTTTTTAACAGGTCGGCCTTCATCATGAGTATATTCAGCTGATCAGGATAATCCCGGAGCACATTATTATAAACATCCAGCGCCTCTGCTAATTTATCCTGCTCGCTGTATGATCTGGCGAGACTGATCTGCAGCAAAAAACTTTGCGGCAATTCTTTCAACGCGGCTTTCAAAAATACGGCAGCAGAATCGGGTTTTGTTTCCAATAAAAGACTACTGACTCCCAAAGCGTATTGTTCATTTTTTTTCAATGACCAGGCTTTTTTGAAATCGGACAGGGCCAGTTCAGGAAAATTATTTTTGTTGAGCAAAACAGCCCGGCGAAAATACAAACCGTCATCGGCCGGCTGTTTACTGATACTATCGCTGATATCGGCAAACAGGGGGAGGGAAAGGACGGAGGAGGCGGAAGCGTCCCCATCATTATTGGTACAGGCCGTAATAAAGAATAAAAGCAAAAAAAGACAGGATGATCTACTCATGATTCAAAACTAAATGATTTCGTAGTATGACAATTCTCTGACAAACCGGAGCGGATGCGAAAATACCTTTGCAGCCGCTTATTTAAACGTAAAAAGATGAAAAAACTTGCTTTTCTGCTCCTGCCAGTCCTTGTATTTGTCCTTATTTCTTTTAAAAAGCCACTTGGTTTTTCGGGGCAGTCTGCGCCAGTCCTTTCGCAGGATACCATTCTGTATCCCGAAGAAACCCATTTCCGGAATGTACAGCAGCTGACTTTTGGCGGTGATAATGCCGAAGCCTACTGGAGCTATGACAGCAAGTACCTTGTTTTTCAGCGTACCAATCCCAAAGAAGGATTGAATTGTGACCAGATCTTTATCGGTAAAGTGCCGGAGAAATTGGGTGATAAGTTTGAATATAAGCTGGTAAGTACCGGTAAAGGAAGAACTACCTGCCCTTTCTTTACAAAAGACGGTAAACATATTATTTATGCGTCTACCCATTTGTCAGCAGATAGCTGCCCACCTGTTCCAGACAGAACAAAATATGGCAATAAATATATCTGGCCTTTATATGACAGCTATGATATTTTTATGGCCGACCTGAATGGTAAGATCGTAAAACAACTGACAAATGCAAAAGGATATGATGCGGAAGCCACTCTTTCGCCAGACGGAAAAAAAATGATCTATACAAGCGATAAAGACGGAGATATAGACCTTTACGTGATGGACCTGGGAACGGGTAAAGAAAAAAGAGTGACCAATCAATTAGGTTATGACGGAGGTGCCTGGTTTAGTCCTGATGGTAAAAAGATCATCTGGAGAGCATCCCGGCCTAAAACCGCGGAAGAGATCAAAGAATACAAAGACCTGTTGAAGGAAAACCTGGTAGCACCTACCAATATGGAAGTCTGGGTAGCGAATACCGACGGAACAAATGCACACCAGGTGACTTCTTACGGGCAGGCCAACTGGGCTCCTGCTTTTATGCCCGACAATAAACGGATCATTTTTGCAAGCAATCATGAATACAAAAGAGGATTTCCATTCAATCTTTATACGATCAATGAAGATGGCAGTAACCTGCAAAAGATAAGCAGGGACAAAGGATTTGATGCATTCCCCATGTTCTCACCCAACGGCAAAAAAATAGTATTCTGCAGTAACCGTAACAATGGTGGAACAAGAGATACCAATATCTTTATCGCTGACTGGTCAGAATGAAGGTGAGCGGTAGGTTTTTTTATAATTGCTTCTCGCCCGGCTAAGTGTTTCCTGTTTGATGCCCAGGAAGGAAGCGATATCCTGTAAAAGAAACCTGTTGAATATCTGGGGTTTCTTTTTCAGCATTTGCTCATAACGTGATTTGGTGGGTAATTTCAGTAAGAGGTTGTGCGCATTAATCGCTCCCAATACATTACTCATGATCTTCATAAACATCTCTGCAAAAACAGGATGTTTTTGAATGATATCTTTAAAATCAGCGTGGGTTACTTCCAGTACGATCGAATCTTCAGTAAACTGCAGGTATAGGCTCGATTGCTTCTGGTGAATGAAACTGCGCAGGTCAGTGAAAAAATCTTCTTCGAGTAAAAGCAATAGGATATGGTCCTTATTATTTTCACGATAGAAGGCTTCGACCGCGCCATGAGTAATAAGACCGATCCTGTCACAGACCTGGCCTGGTCGTAAATAATAGCTCCCTTTTTTAAATATTTTAGGATGAAAAATGGCTATTGCTTCACCAACTTCCTCCTTATCAACAATGCCAAAATAATTGAAAAAATCTGTGAGGTATTGTAGTCCATTTTCAATCGGTTTTTCTTTTATTTCTCCCAGTTTTACAGATGGTACAAAGTCAGGCATGAAAAAATTACCCATATTAAATTTTATTGGTTAAGCTAACAGCTTCAAAGGGACGGGGTTATCGCAGCGGGTAAATTAGAACAATTGTCAACCATTGATCGCACCTAATCTTCTTTTTGACAATTGTCAAATAGAATCTCTAGTAGTTTAAGCAAAGGCTTATTAAAGAATGAAAGACTATAAAAAGACAAAAAGGTTTCTACGGAAGATTTCTTTTTTTAAGCAATCGTTTGATCTCGCTATAATGGCCTGTAAAAACTGGATAGTGACGATAGTTGACTACTTTGGTAGACAAAAAAATACAAACAAGTATGATCGTCTGACAATAGATTATAAATAATCTCTTCAATGCCGCTACCCGATGCCAGCAGCTATTCAATAGCATATCACAAAAAATATTGATCTAATAGTTTCGGCCCGCATGAGTATCCGATCCGATTTTCGACCCGGATGAAGGTATTGCCGGACCCGCTGTGATCGATCCTGGCCTCAATAAGTGCAGCTAACCATGCCTTTTAGTAACTTTTAAGGTCGCCTTTTACCCAATGAGGGTATCGTTTGCACTGCCTGCTGGGTTTTAGTAAATCTTTAGTCTATTTTAAGGGGCAAGGCTGGCATAAATCGTTATATTCAATCTGCTCAAAGTATTAGCCTTTTATTTAAAAACCGAAACTTGCTCAGACAGCTTTTTGAATGGGTATTTGAAAACTGGTACCATGCTCCGCTTGGACTATTTCTTTTCTTTAACCTGTTATATTGGGGGACAGCCGTTCCAGGTCAATGGATACTTAAGCAGTTGGCAGGAAAACAGCTGGTTGCTTCACTGGATAAACAGGGATTATATCCCGGACAGGTGAAAGAAGAGATCCGCCATTCAATGCGCTCCATTTTTATTTTTAGCTTGCAGGGTATATTTATTCAACAGGGCATTCAGTATGGATGGCTCCGTCTGTCTTTCGATACGAATTGGTATTGTATTCCCCAGGCACTTTTGTTATTCTTCTGGAATGAGATACACTTTTATTTTGTACACCGTCTGTTACATACTTCCTGGTTCAGAAAAAATATACATTGGGTACATCATCATTCCAAAGAGCCTACTGTTTATTCAACATTTAGTTTTCATTGGGTAGAAGCGTTTTTATTGGGAACAGTAATTGTTTTTCCCATGCTTTTTTATCCATTTCAGTTGGTGGCGCTTTTGTCGCTTCCTGTTATGAGCATACTATTGAACATGCTTGGGCATTGTAATTATGAACTGTTTCCAGGTTCCGCCCTTCATGCGTTTTTTAAGTTTTCAAACAGGCATAGTTTACATCATAAAAAAGGGAAAGGAAATTATGGTTTTATGCTACCATGGTTTGACCGGTTTTTTAAAACAGGCATCAAAAAAACGAATGCGATTGATCAGCCAAAATATAATTAGTCTATGAGCAAAGTGTTTATTACAGCAGCCGGAAAATTTTTCCCGAATGCTGCTGTTACCAATGAGCAAATGGAAGATTACCTCGGAAAATTCAATGGGGTGAGTTCCCGCACAAAAAATATCTTCCTTCGAAAAAATGGTATCCGTTCGCGGTATTATGCACTGGATACAAACCAGCAAACCACGCATACGGCTTCTGGTATGACTGCCAGCGCAATCGATGATTGTCTTGCAAAATCCACCCTTCAGCCCGGAGATATTGAATTTTTAAGTGCCGCCACCACGCAGGCAGATCTGCCCGTGCCTGGTTTTGCAAGTATGGTACATGGTGCCAGTTCTTTGGGCGTATGCGGCCTGGCTTCTCACCAAAGTGTTTGTGCTGCCGGACTCATGGCCATTCAAAATGCTTTTCTGCAGATACGTTCGGGTGATATGAACAATGCGGTTTGCTGTGCGGGTGAATTGGCCAGCCGCATGTTCAAATCGCAACGGTTCCTGTCGCAATCTGTGCTAAAGGAAAACAATCTTCCTGTGGAGATCGATTTTCTGCGATGGATGTTAAGTGATGGGGCCGGTGCATTGCTGCTCGAATCTACACCTGCAGCAGGCAGGATCGCGCTGGAAATCGACTGGATAGATATTCGTTCTTATGCCAGCCAGTATGAAGTTTGCATGTATGCCGGTGGGTTAAAAAATGAATCGGGTGAGATGGGTAAGACCTGGCTTGATTATGATAATGTGAACGATGCGGCGGATGCGGGTGCGGTCAACCTGATGCAGGACATGCAGTTGGTTGATAATATTGTAAAGCTGGGCGTACAGCGTTTTTTTGAATTAATTGATGAAAAAAAGATCGATACCAGCCGGCTTGACTGGCTGGTCTGCCATTATTCATCCCATCATTTTAAACCACAGATCATTCGTTTGCTACAACAGGGTGGCGTGGAGATCGCTGATGAAAAATGGTTCACCAATTTATATACTAAAGGAAACGTGGGATCAGCGTCCATCTATGTAATGCTGGAGGAGTTGTTGTACAGCGATCAGTTAAAGGACGGACAGAAGATCCTTTGCATGGTGCCGGAAAGTGGGCGTTTCATGACCGGCTTTATGCAATTGACCGTAGTTAAAACTGGTGAAAAGCCACTGGTCAAAGAAGATATTGCCGCAATCAAAGCCCCCGAGATAAAAACAACAGGTAAACCAGTACAGGAATGGCTGGTGAGGCAACTGACCGCGGTATGGTTTGAATTTGAGAATTCGCTGCAGCAGGTGCCCATTGTTAAAAAGATCTTCTCCGGTAATCTTTCTTTGGAAGCATACAGGCGATTGCTGATAAACCTTCGGCAACAGGTCATCGATGGTTCCCAATGGATTGCCCGTGCGGCATCCAATGTAAGTATGGAATATTTCCCTGTTCGTTCTTCTTTTATCCGTCATTCCTCCGATGAACACAGGGATTACCAGATACTGGAAAAAAATTATATCAATTGTGGCGGAAAAGAAGAGGATATTTATACAGGTGAAAAGAATATCGGGAGTGAGGCATTATCGGCGTTTATGTTTCACAGGGCCAGTCAGCCCAACCCGTTTGATCTGCTTGGGGCCATGTTTATTATAGAAGGGCTGGGTAACCGGGTTTCAGGTAAATGGGGAAGGGCGATAAAAGAACAACTGGCACTGCAGGACAACCAGGTATCTTTTTTTCTATACCATGAGAGCAGTGATAGCAATGACAATCATTTCGAAAGATTTGAAAAAGCCATTCAATCGGACCTGCTGACAGACGCGATGGCCAGGAAAATTGTAAAAACAGCAAAAGTGGTGGCGAGATTGTACCGGATGCAATTGGAAGAAATCGATAATTTTTAAATTCAAAATTCAAAAGTAAAAATTCAAAAATAGCCTCCGTATCTCCTGACGAACTTCTGTTTTGAGTTGTACTTTTTACTTCTGAATTGCCCCATTAAATGAAAAGCCGAACTAACCAATCCTTGAAAGCAAGATCACCAAAAGGAGATTGTTTTTTAATTTTTAATTTTGACTTTTGAATTTACCCCATGTTGCACACTCGTTCCTACTTTGATGAAATGAAAAATGATAGCCGTGATCCCAGTCACTGGCATGCGTTATTCATAGATAGAAGCGTTCCCTTCAACCAGGATGCGAAAGCTGCTTTTCTTTACGACTCAAGTCGCAAGACAAGACAGTTCCTTTATCCGATCGTAAAAGTATTCGCAAGACTGTTCATCATGCTGATGCAGCTCTTTAAGATATTTATCCCAAACCTGATCAATGCGCCCAAAATGCTTCATCGCTGTCTTTATTTCGGGATGAAGTATTTTATAACACCGGAAGCGAATTTCCTGATCCTTCGTCATTTCTACCTGGGGTCTGAAGTATTGCGGTTCTTAAAGGATAATGTGAAAGGTGCGGATGATATACCGATGAATCCATTGAAGCCAATAGCTGTACGGGAAGTTAAAAAGAATATTTTCCTGGAGCACGATCTTAACCTGTATAATTTTATCATCAATCTCAATAAGGCGATAGAAGAAAAAAGATCGGCCATTGAAAAGATCCCGCATCCTAACTTTAATGCCATCTCTACTACGCCCATCCCCTTTGAAGAATTCAGGGACAAATGGACCAATTTTCTTGATCTTGCTACCGCTATCGAAATATTCACCCCGGTATACCAGTTTTTCCTGACGGATAATGATTTCTGGCGGGCATCCAATTCGTTACAGCTGGATGAAGTGATTGGTATCTACGCGGCTACCATCATGGATTGCCCGGAAAAGCTTACTGCTTTGAATAATAAACACCCTATGATCCCCTTGCCTACAACGGGAGCAGCTTTTCGTTTGTTACTGCATGGTTTTTCTACGGAAGTATTGCATGCATTATTGGTAGAGGCAAAACTAAAACAGGCCAGGGAGCAGGTGTGAGGTGATTAGAAACGGGGTACAGTTATTAATTCAAAATTCAAAAGTAAAAATTAAAAAATACCTCCGTACCACGTGGAGAACTACTTAGAATTTCTGCTCTTTTCAACAGACATTAATAGTGGGCATTCCTTTACAAACCCGGTAAGGGTAATTATTGTTCAGGGTGAGGTAATATTTTTTTATCAAACGATTGTCCTGATTCTAAATTCTGTACTGACCGGATTGTTTTGTAAATTGAAACGAAGTTTCAACCCCATTCTTGAGAGTTAATAGGATACACTCCATGAGTTTGTTTGCCAGAAAAAAAATCTTAATAGTGACGGGCCTGCTAGTCGTAGGCGTAACGGCATTTATTTTAATGGGTTCTCATTCCAGGAAAATAGATTTCAGCACAGAGGTCAAGCCCATACTCAATAAGAAATGTATTTCCTGTCATGGCGGGGTAAAGGCGAAAGGAGGTTTTAGCGTGTTATTTCGTGAAGAGGCATTAGCTAATACAGAATCAGGCAAGCCCGCAATCATTCCTGGAGACCCGGATGGTAGTGAAATGATCCGGAGGCTTACACTGACTGATCCCGAAGAAAGAATGCCTCACAAACATGAGGCATTAAGTAAAAAAGAAATCGGGATACTGAGCGACTGGATCAGGCAGGGTGCAAAATGGGGTGATCACTGGGCCTATCTGCCCGTAAAACAAATACCGGTACCTGATATTGATAATAAATGGGCCAGCAATGATGTAGATAAATTCATTTACGAAAAGCTGGAACAGGAGCACTTGCGGCCATCGGGCCAGGCAGATAAAGCTACCTTATTGCGCAGGGTCAGTTTGGATCTCACTGGTGTTTATCCTTCCGCGGCAATGGCAGACCGTTTTCTAAAAGGAAACTCCGGTAAAGAATATGAGACATTAGTTGATAGCCTGATCGCTTCTCCGCGTTTTGGTGAACGATGGGCTTCCATGTGGCTCGACCTCGCACGGTATGCCGATACAAAAGGATATGAATCAGATGGAAATCGCAATATATGGGAATACAGGGATTGGGTTATCAAAGCGTACAATGCTGATAAACCTTATAATGAGTTCCTGGCAGAACAAATTGCAGGCGACCTTTTGCCTGATCCAACTGACGCGCAATATATCGCTACCGCCTTCAGCCGTAATACCATGACCAATGATGAGGGAGGAACAGACAATGAAGAATTCAGAACAGCAGCGGTCATGGACAGGGTAAGTACCACCTGGGAAGCATTGATGAGCACCACATTTGCCTGCGTGCAATGTCATAGTCATCCGTATGATCCGTTCAGGCATGATGAATATTATAAATTCCTGGCCTTTTTCAATAATACCCGTGATGAAGATGTGCCTGCTGAATATCCACTGCTTCGTCAGTTCAATGATTCATTAATGCAGCATTTTCAGTCAGTAATGAATTGGGTAAAAGAACATTCGTCTGCTGAACAGGCGAAAAAATATAAACTTTTTTTACGCACTTTACAGCCCTCTATCAATTCTACCACGGCCGATAGCCTGCATAAAGCGGTGATAGGAAATAATAATTACGCATTGATGATACGCAATCATTCTATAGCGAGATTGAAAAAAGTGGATATGCAGCATGCGGATCAGCTGATCTTGAATTTTAATTCTCTCAGGCCATCTGGCGTATTGAAATTGCATTTGGATAAACCGGATGGAGAAGTTTTTGCCTCCATGAATATTACACCCGAAAAAGGATGGAAAATCGGATCAGTTGATTTTCCTCCTCAAACCGGTGTGCATGATATTTATCTTACCTATGAAAATCCCTCTATGGGGAAAGACACGGCGGCATTTGCAATCATCTTCGATTGGTTTGCCTTTACACAGCAATTTCCAGGTAAGGGACTCGAAGGATATGAAGCCAATAAAAAAACATTCTGGGATCTTTTAACTGCCAGGGTTCCATCAACACCTGTAATGGTAGAGAACCCGGAGGCAATGTGGCGAAAGAGCTATGTTTTTGAAAGAGGTAACAGGACCACGCTTGGCAAGGAAGTGAAACCGGCTGTGCCGGCATCATTGAGTTTTGCTATGCCGGCGAATGCTCCCAATAACAGGATGGGATTGGCTATGTGGTTGACAGATAAACGGAATCCTTTGGTGTCCCGAACAATGGTTAACCGTATCTGGGAACAACTATTCGGGACCGGTATTGTGGAAACACTTGAAGATATGGGCACACAGGGCATCAACCCTACACATAAGGAACTACTGGATCATTTGTCGTATAAGTTTATGAACGATTATAAATGGAGTATGAAGAAACTGATCAGGGAATTAGTGATGAGTGCTACCTATCGCCAGGATTCACGTGTAAGCGATGAACTCAAGGAAAAAGATATTTACAATAAATACTATGCTCGCGGGCCGCGGGTAAGATTGAGCGCTGAGCAGTTACGCGACCAGGATCTATGTATCAGCGGGATAATGAGTGGAAAAATGTATGGACCCGGCGTTATGCCCTGGCAACCGGAGGGTATTTGGCTTTCTCCGTATAATGGCGCGAAATGGCTCAATAGTAAAGGCAAAGATCAATACCGGCGCGCTATCTATACATATTGGAAAAGATCAGCGCCTTATCCTTCAATGATTGCCTTTGATGGCGCGCAACGTGTTGTATGTAATGCCCGACGTATACGCACCAATACACCGCTGCAGGCATTGGTTACACTGAAATATTCCGCGTACCTGGATAGGGCCCG
>CAZGSG010000145.1:0-13911 GCA_964528095.1 uncultured Terrimonas sp. | reverse complement strand
CCGTGTCAGGCAAAGAGGCAACCTGCTGTTTATGCTTTTCAATCGTATCCTGTTCAATAAATCCGGCAAGCTGATTGCCAACCATTGGAACCTTTGACAGCCATTGTGGATTGTGACGAAGCATCGATTCCAGGATAGCTGCACCGATATCTGTAAAATTGGTAGTCTTCATCAACTTCCTGCCTTTCTCTTCTTCCAGTTGCTCAGTGAGCATATCTGCATATTCCTCAGACTCCTTTAGTTTTTCCTTTGTATCCCTCAGTTCACGCTGCAATTCTTTCAGCTCGTGCTCCTTATCTCGGATAGCTAGTTTCTCCTGGATGATGCTCTCGATTTCACCCAGACCATTATTGCCTTTGTAGTTCTGGAGTGTGTAGAAATAGGAATCATTTTTGTTGGAAGCTCCGTTATAGATAATAATTCGCACTTTCTCCGTGTCTTCAGCAATGTATCGATCGTAATCGTCAAAAGCCGCAGTGTCTGCTGTACGAGGAACCACCTTCAATGAATCCACGTATATTTCAAAATCCCTGGGATGCCCTTTGGCCGACATGTCAACCAAGTAATCTTTTAAGCGGTCTATTTTATATTGATCGAATTTTTCAGTCTTGGGGTGCATAGCATTAGCATTTTGGGATTACCTGAATAAACCGGATGTCAATGATGTCACCCGTGTAGTTTGTAAGCTGAATTTCACCCTGATGTTCATACTGCATCTCTTTTGCTCCCCTGAAACTTATATCAAATAAGCCGGAATCACTTTCGATATACATACCATCAAATGGTTCCAGCAAGATGAAAAGCTGGTTATGGGCCTGGATGGTATACGTTTCATTACTACTGAGAACAAAGTGCCGGAAACGGAGATGGTAATTATCACCATGACACAATTCCTTCATCCGCCTGCTGATATATTCCAAAGCAAGTCCCGCTGTCATAATCAACATTTTTCAGTCCATAAATAAAGCCGGAGCATGTAGGGGAAAAAATTACCGGGATCATTCCTGTAAGCATCTTTATAAATTCCCTCCACCAGGTTGCTGGATCTGGCAACGCGGAATGAATATTCTTCCCGCTTTGACATAAAAGTATACGGCTTCGGTTCCCAGAACATATTGGACACCGTTTCTCCTTGCGTGATATTCTTATCCATCAGAATATCATCTTGAAAAAAGATATTCTCACAACCGGGAAGCATCAGTGTCAATTGGCCTTTGAGATAGTTCCACTGCACTTCAAATTGTTCAGCTCCCGGCTCTATCCTGGCTGCTATGCCAAAGTCTCTCGGAGGTCCAGGAGGGGCAATCTCCGTAAACCCGTATTCCAGTCCAATCAACCAGGCAACATCCTTTGGCAACACTAACTGGAAATACTCATGCTGTCCTGGGATAGTGATTTTCTTGGTTATAACTATGGCTTGCTGCATCATAAGTCATCATCTATAGTACAATCCAGGTATAAGGAAATACGGTAGGGTTCAAAACCAACAATCGTGTTCTCGACATCTCTGTAGGCAACAGTTACTTTGAAGTTGCCAGGGGAAAGATCACCAACATCGTAGTATCGGTTATTAGGAGGCACATTGATACCGCTCATTAATAATTTGGTTTCATACTCTTCCGGAAAAACTTCCCTCATGTTTACCTCCACTTTCTGAGTTCCCCGGTAATACATAAGATCGTCTCGGTTAGCAGTGAAAAGCAATCCATGAATACAGGTAATGTTTTTATCGAGTTCAAATGTTTTGTTGATCACCGTACCTGTATCGTTGATTTCAATATTGAACCTTTTCTTTATTCGCCGGCACATAGGATATTCTTTTAAAAAGCAGGAGACCTTACGGGGTCAGCCTGCAGGGTAACGGAAAACAAAACGACTTCGTCTATGGCGTGGTGATAGTTCCGTGAAGGCCAACAAAAATGTTGGTGTTCGCAACAATGCCATCCATTGACCCCAACTCAACTGTAAATTCTATTTGAATGTCATCATGAATCAACCGGGGATTAGACAACTTATAGTATCCAATGGGAACCTGGTGATAAGCAGCAGTTTTGAACACCGCATTGGAAGTCTCAGGAACGATGTATTTCTTATTCGACTTCAGGCTGAACTCCCCGTTGGCAATGGCGTTAAAAGTTTCCAGCCCCTTGTATTCAGTAGCAATGATTTTAGGCTTTGTGTCATCGGTGGAAACACCGGCCAGTAAATAGATCCCGCTAACAAGTAAGCATTGGTTCTTGGGCAGCTTTGCGTTAGAAACATTACGCATCCCCTTTTCTTTTTCGTCCTGCGTTTCAAACATCTTAATTGTTTTGCTGCTGGCAGGTTTGATTGAATAGATGGTGGCATCTGCTAACCTGAGTTCGCCTCTCGACAGTGCTTCTTTGATGTGCGGAGGCAGCTCCGCAAACATCTTTTCCATTTCTCCCCGTGAACCACGAGAAGGAGGGCCAGGATTAGCCAGTTTGTTAACTGTTCGGGCTCGTTTCACCGGGTTCATTTTCTTTAAGGCTCCGAGTAGTTCATCGCCATCTAATCCATCGATGCCGATGAGTGCTCCTGCGTTGTTGTATTCTTCAACGCCTTCAAGTATACCTAACATAGGATAAGGATTTTCTTCCACAGAGGAAGGAGTTATAAAAAATGATTAATAGATACGGTCTGCGATTTCCCCAAAATCATAGCCAGGCGTATTACCTGTTTGGTAGTCCGGAACTTCGCCAGTCTGGTAGTCAGGCACATCACCTGTTTGATAATCATCACCACCTTCCAGTTCTGCCAGGCTTCCTACGCCTTGAAATTGCAAGGCACTTTCAGCGAGTTGTTGCTCGATGGCATCCAGGGCAGCCAGGTCACCATTAACGGGTGATCCTGAAACCGGATAAGTAAAATACTGCACTTCTCCGATACCGTTAGTAACTGCAGGTGTTTTCTTCTTCATGATCTTGTCCAGATAAAACTTTTCCTTCATGGATTCCCTGTAGGCTTGCAATCGTTCTTTCACACCATCCAGTCCTTCCAGGTCGCCCACTGTATTAGGAATAACTTTTGTAAACGTGTTCGCAGCCATTGTTCCAACCCCGATCAATTGCAATACTTTGCTATTCGAGTAGTGGCCAATGCCTGTGATGGCAAAGCCAATAGGGAGCGCCAATTTACCAGAAACAGCTCCGAGCATACCACCGCCCAACACCACAAAGACCACATCTTTTAGAGACAGCAGTGCGCTAGTTGTCACACTGCCTTTTCCGTCAGCTTCACCGCTTAGAATACTTGAAAGCTGGATTTTATGCGCCTTCTTCTGGTAGCTATTTTTTTTCTTTGACATTGTTTTCATTTTAGGATTTTAGGAGATAAATGAGTTAGTATAAAGACACACTCTCTTTCTTCTTTCTATGCCTGTTCTTCTTCTTTTTCGGAATACCAGCTAATCCTTTCGGGACACTTTTGGCTTTCTCTTTCTTCTTCATAATGTGATACCCGATAGCTAGAACTGCTATACCTCCTCCTGCGATGGCTACAGGCTTGATCCATTTTTTATTTTTCTCCCAGAATGATTCTTTTGCAGGAGGCGGATCTGCCACAAGAGATTTACCGGCAGCAGGTGAATTGGGTAAGGATATAGCTGTTCTGCTTTCAGAGGCAAAATCCATATCCTCTTCTTCCTGGTTGACTGGAGCTGGTGTGTTGTAAGAAGGAGCAGGCGTGATATACGAAGGAGGTGGCTCTGGAATAGTAATATTAGCGGGGAGGGTGGTAGTGTTAGGGGTCGGCAGGTTCGCTTCGGCAGCGGCATTTATGTTTTCATCGAAGTCTGCACTCCCTTCGCCTTTTCCTTTGAAAATGCTTCCGATCTGTTTGAGTGCAGCGGCAATCGCTGTAACTACTCCCATAGCAGCGCCTACTGTTGCCATCGTTACTGGTTCACCTAATTCACCCAATCCATCTATTAGATCAGTACCATCTACGCCGTTAACATTCTCACTGTAGTAAATGTCTCCCAGTATTTCCTGAATTGGCGTATTGAGGTCCATTCCATCGAGCGCCCCGAAATCAATCATGTCTAATCCATCCAATCCTTGTACTGCTTTGTCTTTATTGCCCTTCCCTCCGAGAATGGCTTTCCGCAGATTACTGGGTTTGCCACCCGCACCTTCAAAAATTTTCTCAAGTTTCTCTTTCGAGGCAATCAGGCGCTGGTGTTTAGCCGGATCAATATTTTTTGACGCAGCCAAGTTGGGTGGCAGATAGCCCCAACGCATTCTTTGGGCAACATTCATAATGTTCAACTTCATGGCCAGGAGCAGCCCGTTACGTAGCAACACAGTGGCAGGGTTAACCTTGTTCACCACATTCAGGACTTTGCGCAGGTTGAGTTTCCTGAAAAATCCTTTCTTCTTTTTCTTTGGAGGAGGAGGCGGTGCATTGGGATCCGCTGCTGCTGCCGCAGCGGCGGCGGCTTTCTTTTTCTTTCTGCCAAACAAACCTAACGATTGGTCACCCAGTCCATATGCTTGTTGATCGCTGAAATTATTCGCAAGAAGTCTATTCAGTTCATTCAGCCCATCATCTGAGCCGGATAGCGGATCGTTTTCAAATCCGTTCAAATATTGGAGGTCCATAGGATAATCTTTTTTTTCGCTAAAGGGTACTTCGTGATCGAATCTGTTTGTCACGCAATCAATCGTAATCCATTTGTTCCCATATGGCACGATGGGGTAGATGTGCTGAAAATAATCACGGTGGTATTTGGTGATTCGAAGGATATGTGGAATATTCAGGTTAGTAAGAATACTGGATATGAACACCGTATAACAGTCACAATCTACCCCTGTCTTTCTATCGTGCCAGGCTCTTGCCGGACTTCGCACTTGCTCCAAACCAGCATCATCTTTTTTATATTGGATATGCCAATAAACAAACTGCCAGATATTGTTGCAGGTCTGATATAATGAAGTCCCTTTGAGCCGGTCGGCTATTGGCCGCGTATGGGATAAGGTTTGGAAAACAACTTTAGGAATAAAAGCTACTGTATGGGAAACATCTGCATTCTTGCGGACGGTTTTGTTACTGCCTTCTGCGCGGGGAAACAAATGATCATATTCATTTCCACTTCTAATGTTTCTTTTACTGGTAGCTTCCATCGGGTACGGATTAAATACTGAGATCAAATGCTTTTTCAAAAGGCAGGTTAACCAGTCCCACCGACGCTGTAGTGATGATCGTTGCGTTCAGGTTAACCTTCTCTTTGTTTTGCAAGGATGTGATGAGGGCGGTTATGACCGATAGAGCATTGGACAGTGGTATATCAATCATAATCTTGTCTATCATTACCTGGCCAAACGCAGGTATAATTATATCCTTATTGACTACCTGCGAACTTCCTATTGCCTGTCCCTTGTATTTGATTTTTACAAATGGAAACTTTACAGTAAAACTTCCCTTTGTAGGGTTTTTCAATAGCACGTCCAGGCGGAGTGTAACACCAGACAAGCTGATCTTGTGAATAGATGCGGAAGGAACAGCTTCCAGGTTGATCGCTACACGTTGCATTTTTCGGGCAAAGAAGTAGATCGCCACTGCACTGCCAGCCAGCAATGTGCCGGTAATCGCTTTACTCAGGCTCATTGGATTGTTTTTTCTTCTTTTTCAATTCGGACAGGTAATCAGCGGTGAGCTTATAGGCAAGCCAGATAGCACCTCCGACCCCGGCTTTCAAAGCATACTCAAATAATCCAGCAAAATCAAAACTTGCCAGTAATACGCAACCGGTCAAAAAAGTGCTGCTAAAGGAAGTATCTGTTTTCATAGGATGGTTTAACAGTTAATGGAATACAGGTCTATAAGATGCCGGTTTAATGGTTCATGGCGGTAATTAGATTAAGCTCTTATGGTCCAAATACCGGGGAGACCGATCTTCTGAATAATTGTTGAGACTTGAAGGATGGTAAAATATTTCCCCTTCTTCTCCCCAATATCTGTTTGATACTCTTTGATCCATTTCTTCAGTGTTCGTGCATCCACGTCAAAGATGTTTTCAAGATCAATCATCCGGTATGGCTTAATGATCAGGTTGCCATTACTGTCAAAATACTTTTTGGGAGTGTGTTTTGACATAGCCTTGTTTATTTTGAATACAGGAAATTTGAAACAAAGAGTTGGAAGAGGTTAAGCAACTCAGGTTTGCTTCTTTCAATGAAGTAACTCTTCCAGTAGAGAAAGTTTTGCGCGGTGGGAGATTCACTGAACTCCAGTGCGGCTTCAGCCAGGGCTTTTATTTCCCTTTCATAAGCTGGCAAAGATTCGCGGATCTTGCGCATGTCCTGGTACAATCCTTTAGTGATGGCAAAACCTTTTTCATGTTTTCTGTCTAACCAGGCAGAAGGAAGGATTTGCAACTCACCAGTGTCCATATCCAGGAATCTCTGTGCAATAATTATCCGTTGGCAAAAGGCAGAGAAGCCTTTACGTGGATTCCGGTATAAGCTGATGAACCGGGTAATATGCTCTTTCGCATGACCGCACTCTTTTGAAGAGAGCTGTTGACAATTCCATAAGGCGCTCATCGCAAAAGTCCAGGCAGTACTAACCATATCCGGTGCTATGGATAACGACGCGGGATCTGTAAGTAATCCTCGAAGCACTTTGAAGGCAGCACTGCCTGAACTTTGTTGGATTGATTGTTGTCTCATCGTAGTATATTTTTCGTTTGTTGTTGACGTTTACAATACAAACCTACGATGCCCCAAAAACCTACTTTCCTGTTTCTGCATGTTTCAGCATCTTTCAGACAGAATCAGACAATCATTAATCAAATTGTATCGGAAATGCTGGATAATGCAATCTTACAAAGTACTTGAAATAGCAATGGCCTGTACTCTTGTAGCGATGTAAGTACAGAGTGATGACGGATTGGGTAAACTACTATAACGATGATGGAGCTTAACTATCAGAGTGAGGGCTGGAATGGTGGATAAGGTAAATAGAGAAGGCGAAATGTTAATCGTGGTCATGAACTTCTCCAGGAAGTCCCAATTTTTCAAAAACGATCTTTACTTGCAATGCAGAAAAATAACGGCCTACTTTTTTCCCAATGGCTGCTTTATGCTCTTCCAGCCAATTGGACATTGTACGAGGCGTAACGTTGTAGATCGCGGCGAGCTCTTTAATGTTGTACGGCTTGATTAGTACGTTTGACTTAGTTGTCATACTGACGGTTTAAGGTTTCGAATTAATGCGGAGGATAGGTTTGTGCATAGTTCATCCAGCTTCAGCATCCATCGTTGTACGTAGCATGACTGATGGAGCTTTGCAGTTGAATGAAGAAATCCATTCGAAATGATTTCAATTAGGCAAGGAAATCCATTTGGTACCGGTTCCTGCCACCCGTAAAAATTGATTGAATTGATGTAATAAAAGACGTTTTGAATGGGGTGTAATAGAACATGATGCTAACTTCACCATTGCCTTAACCAGGAGTAGACTTTATGAAATGATAAGAGGGTGCTTATCCCCGAAATACTGTGGCTGTTCAGTTAATGTAAAATACGAAATACTATTTTATATTTTTGCCAATAGGTCTGTTAAATTGCTTTCAAACAATTCTTTACATTCTATCGCCTTTTTTTATGGTTCAGATAAAAAGAACTAACCTGGCATAGTCATTATAGAAATTACGAATCAAAGGCTCCCCTCATTCATGACAGGTATTTTTTATCCTCTTTACAAGGTAACCCTTAGTCTAAATAAGAGTAAATATTTAAACTTTGTCAATTGCTTACCAGTAAATTGTTAATAAGAGCAAAACATCGAAGAATGTTTCAGAATGATTGGGATTGATAGGGAATCAATCAGAAAAAAAATGACCACCGTAGAAACGGCGGTCCTGAAACCTTTAAACCTTATCCTATTTGAAAAACAACAAAAAAGACTGTGGGGGTAATCATCCAGGCAAGAACACCCACTCTTCTTCAATTTCACGACACCGTCCCATTGTAAAGCACGATAGGATCCCCTTTGTGTTTACAACCCAGTTAGTCCTTCTTTTTCACTGTGTTCCGGCCCGAAATGATTATTTGTCGTCAGAGGGATATTTGCCAATTATCTTTTAAGACCATTCAGGAAGGAACTTTCGTTTCACTGTAGAAATGCGGTTGTTCTGCAAATCAGTAGTACTTTACTCACCACTTTCGTGGCCCAAGGATTCAAAGATTTGCAACTGCCTCTGTTCCTACTTCAATTACACTATGTTCCTACCTGAAATGGTTTTTATTTATCACAAGGTATTCTTCAGCTTCCCACCACTGATTTTATGCCCTGATAAAACTTTTTAGATAACCTACTGTGGAAACAGCAGGTCTTTGTATAAATGCCAAGTAAAGAAAAACCATAAAATGGCCATAATTCACAATTGGGATAATTAGGATACGATTCATTTATCTCGTTGCTTCTCCCACAAATCCGAAAACTTTATTCCATAAAACTTGCATACTGCGTCCATATTTTCTAGCGTCGCGAAAGCATCACCCTCTTCGATACGTTTTAAAGCAGCTCTTGCTACTCCTGTTTTTCTTGCAAGCATTTTGAGGTCTATCCCGCGTTCTTTTCTTAATAATTTCAACCTATCGCCCATCAACTTCACAACACGCCTAACTTGACTATTTGTTGTTGGTACAATCATTAATCGCTTTTCTTTTCCCACGGTAAATGCTTTTCATCTTTTTGTGCTAATCTTATTGCTTCAATAAGTTTTGATGCATCATCACTACTCCTGTAT
This sequence comes from uncultured Terrimonas sp., assembly GCA_964528095.1. GTDB lineage: Bacteria > Bacteroidota > Bacteroidia > Chitinophagales > Chitinophagaceae > CAZGSG01. The sequence goes on along the minus strand of CAZGSG010000145.1, from coordinate 5,135 downwards.
ATCACCCCAAAAATATTAACGGATTTACACTGTTCAATTGTTTGCTTGGAGCTAAACTGCGTGGTAATAATCACCTTGATTGATGGATATTTTATATTTATCCATTTAACCGAATCGATTGTTTCCGGCTTCGTAGACTTATAACTAACAATCACGATCTCAGGATTGCAATCTTCAATCATATCATCAATTGCCATAAAATCATGATCTACACATCTTCCTGCATCTATGCTATTTTTCTGGAGACAAATTGCAATAACACCATAATAGACATGATCATTATCGACAAAACACACCATAGGCGAATTTTGCATTGTAATTGCTTTATTGACTTGAATAAATTGGAGAAGAAACAAGCGGCAGGAAACCCACCGCTTGTTCTTAGCGGTGCCGTGACTACACGAAGTAAGTTTGGAATAGAATTAAAGCATCATTAGGTGTTGCAATTGTTTCCATTGATGCAGGCGTTTAATGTCAGTTAAGAGATTCTATTACCAGATTGGTCTCTGAGAGGTAGGCACCTGTAAGTGGAGATCGAGCAGGAATAAAAAAATGATGCAGGATACTCAACTTACCGCTGCCGAAGGCTTACCACAGCCCTGAACGCAAGTAAGAGAGCACCTGCACCAATGGGACAGGCACTTCGACCTTACGAGCCTTGCATTCTGTTGAGAAGTGGTAATTTTCGACAGCAAGACCTTAAAGCCGGTGCTTCAATATTTTTGAAGACCGCAAAAATACGATTAGTTCTAAGAATCAGAAATGTATGTCATATATAAACTGTTTACTATATTTGAAAATCAGAACAATTACTCTATTTTTGGAATAAGAGACTTCTCCAAAGTTAACCGGAGGAACTCATTTTAAAAACCTACTTTTTGTATACATGGTAGGTACTTTTAGTACCTTATCCGGCAATTTTAGACCATATGACAGCAATCACAACAAGGATTAAGAAACTTCGTGTAATCAGAGAGCATAGTCAGGAATACATGGCCGAAAAGCTACACTTGTCTTTGAAAGCATACCAGAAGTTGGAGAACGGACAAACGAAAATGGACTTAGCCAGGCTGGAAGAAATTGCAAAGATTTTGGAAACAACCGCAGTGGAGTTATTGAACGCTGATGAGGGAATATATATTCATTTGATCTCCCAGAATGAAGTTGGATTTAATAACAAACAGGTTGTGATAAATAAAAATAATGGAGAAAAGGAAGCACTTCTTCAACTGATTGCCACGAAAGATCAGATAATAGCAGACAAGGATAAGGAAATAGCGTATCTCCGTGACTTATTGCAGAAATCCAAATAAGCTGTGATTGAAAACAAGCTCACAAAGCAAGAGCTGAAACAAGTGATAACTCCAATATTAAAGCTTGCTTCTTTTTCAGAAATAATCTCTGAAATAAGTAAGATTTTTCACATTGAAACAACTTCCAGCCAAGATATTGTTGTCCAAACAAAGTATTTAATAACTTTTAGAGGTTATGAAGTAAATATCACCTTTCTTGACGATCTAGGAGAAGGAGTTGCTATTGTTTTAAGTTTTAAAAAGAAGAAGATGTGGTGGCACGTCTTCAAGAATCAAAGCAGGGGAATAGTTGAGGATTTACAGGAAGTATGTAAAGAGGCTCTCTATAAACTAAAATTCGCTGAGATCAAATATTCGATACAAGAAAAAATAACAGAACCGCCAATAGGCATAACATACTATTTTGATTCTAAGGCATTCAATAGTGGATGGAAATCAGGGTATCACCTATCTCCTTTAGTAATAGGAGAAGATTCCCATCATGGAAAATATTTTGTATCCTTTTTATTCAATCCAAATTGTTATAAAAGAAATGGAGATGAAATTGTTTTAAAATCTAACTGGTGCGAACATATAGAAGACGTCACTGCCTTCTTGAATATGAAAGCAACTGCTATTTTTGAAAGTTGGTCAAAAACGAAATTGTAACATTTCAAGTCTCCTTACTGGAAATATTTTTGACAAAACAGATTGAATGAATTTTCACTTTCCTTGCAAAGCATTTTGAAATAATTCTAGCAGTATATCTAGCGAAAAGAAATGGTCTAAAAATGACAAACTCAAAAAAACACAATATTAAAGCAAAAAGCCACATCCTAAGTTTATTGGGGGATGAGTTAATTGGAAGTGATAGCTTGGCTATTTTTGAGCTTGTAAAAAATGCGTATGATGCAGATGCAGAGGTCGTTTCTGTCATTTTTATGAATCTAAATCAAGAGGACCAGCATATTATTATAGAAGATGATGGCCATGGGATGAGTAATGAAATTATTCAAGAAGTATGGCTGACTATTGGAACTGATTTTAAGCGAGGGAAAAACCGTAAGGAAAGCCCAAAATTCAATAGGGTTTCCTTTGGAAATAAAGGGGTAGGTAGATTAGCTGTACATAAGCTGGCTAAGAAAATAAAACTGGAAACGCAGGCAGAAGGGGAGACTACAACAAGCAGAGTAGTTATAGATTGGGCAGAATTGATTGAATCAAAAGAATATATTCAAGATTTGGAGGTAGCAATTGAAACTACTCCCTCCTCTTTGTTTGAGAAAGGCAAAGGAACCAGAATTACTTTAAATAATCTAACTACAAAGAATTGGACCAAAAAAGCCCTTAAAGACTTGGTTCGAAAAATTGAAAGTATAAAAAACCCATTTCATAATAACCCGAACTTTGCAATAAATATTCAGGCAAATGACTATCATAGTGAATGGATAGAAGAAGTTACTAATAGTGAAAGCACTCTTTTAAGCAGTCTGTACCAATTCTCTTTTAGGATAAAGAAGAGTTCTATTAACCCAAATGAACCAGCCAAATTCCTATGGAGGTACAAGTTTAACCCTCCAAACCAAATTGGCCTGACAATAAGAAAAACCAAGAGCGAAAAGCCACCATATTTTCATATAGGCGATTTATTCAAAGAACTTGATGAAATAGGAGATCACAATAGATATTTAAGAAATAAGGACCTTGATAATATAGGAGTAATTAAAGGGAAATTCTATGTATTCAACCAAAGTACTGCATTATTAAAGCCAAACTTTGGAGGTCAAATTAATGCAGTCAAGCAATTTATTAAAGATAATTCCGGAGTAAAAATATTCAGGGACAATATTAGAGTATATAACTATGGAGAACCATATGATGATTGGCTTGGGTTGGATTTAGATAAAATTCAAAGATCAGGGGAACATTTTGGAAAGAAAGTTACTATTGGAGCTATCGAGTTAGATTTAAAAGCTAGTTCGGAAGGACTTATTGAAAAAACTAACAGGGAAGGGTTTATAGACAATGATTCCTTCAGGCGATTTCAACAATTATGTAAAGAAGCATTTAGCTATTTTGAAAGAGTTTCTCTCCAGGACAAAAGTAAAATTGAAGAATTCCTTGAAGGCACAAAACCTATTAGGAAAGTTGGTTTCAGCGAAACAATACGAGAGCTAGAAGAAAAAATTAGAGACAAAAATTTAGAAAGAGAATTAAAGCCATTGTTAAGCCGCGTTGATAAGGATTATACGGAAATGCGAGACATAATGGTAAATTCCGGTATGACAGGTTTGAATTTAGGAATAGCATTTCATGAAGTAGATCGAGAAATTCGTTTCATTAATGCAGACTTAAATTCAGAGGAAGTCAATATTAATTTGGTAAAGGATAAGGTGAGAAATTTAATCCAAATATTGGAAAGCCTGTCCCCTATTTTACGCCAAAATAAGTCTAGTTTATCCTCTGCTAAGCAGATAATTGAAATAGCAAGGCATAGAAATGAAAATAGATTCAAATACCATAAAGTTGTATTTTCTTGCCCAGTAATTACTGGCGAAAATGAAGATTTTCAGTTTAAAGTACCTACCAACTTACTAATATCAGCTATATCAAACTTAATTGATAATTCAATTTATTGGACAAAGTCAAAAGCAGATATTGCAGCCCCCAATGAGTCTAATTATAAACCTGCAATTTACATTGGTACTGATTTGTCAACATTTGACGGCCCCTCAATTCTTATATGTGATAATGGGCCAGGATTTTCCACTGAACCAGAGTATCTCGCACAAGCATTTAAAACAAATAAGCAAGGGGGTATGGGGTTAGGCTTGTATTTTTCGGACTTAGTGATGAATATGATTGGAGGTAAGTTAATTTTTCCGGATGCCGCAGACCTGAATATACCTCCTGCCTATGATGGCGCTTGTATAGCATTAATTTTCCCCAAATAATGTATATAGTATGATTCAAAAGCAAAACAAAATCATAATCGTTGATAATTCTCCATCACAACTTCAATTATTAGGCAAGTCATTTTTTGAACTCGGTCTTGGTTGTAGAACATTTGAATACGACCTAACTTACTCTGAGCCTTTAAGAAATATTAGAGTTGCTTTTTTTGATATTAATTTGACAGACAAAACAGTAGATGCTGCGTATAAGTCAGATGAAGATATTCTAAAACAGAACTCAGCCGTATTTAATGATCTAGCGTACGCATTAAACCAATATATAGATAAGTCTAACGGCCCTTATATTCTAATATTTTGGACTGCTAACAAAAGAGTTGTCAATGCTTTCAAATTATTTATGCAAGATACTGAAAGAGGGTTCACTGAAACTGCATCCCCGCTTCTGATTGAATGTATTGATAAAGGAGAATACGACACTAAAGAACCCAAAAACAGCTTGGCTGACAAAGTTCTTGAATTGCTAAACTCCGATAACAGAATAAAGTTCTTATTTGATTTGGAAAGTAGTGCATATCAAGCAGGGGAAAAAACTCTTAACAGATTACACGAAATTCTTCCTAAGAAGGATTTGTGGGGGGAAAGCAAAGAACTATTTAATAACCTTGACAAAGTGCTTTCTAAAATTGGAGCGGCAACTTTAGGTTTTAAACATGCAAAGGAGAATCCAGGTAAAGCAGTCTATGAGGGCTTGATTCCCATTATAAATTACGAATTCATAAATAATCTTAGCAGTTTAGAATGGGATAAGATTGTGGTTCAGTTGAATCAAGCAAAGAACTATTCAAAACTGGTTAGCCCCGATGACAATATTCAATATAAAGTAAATGCCTTGTATCATATAGAAGCCTTTTCTAACCAAGAGAAAGAT
>CAZGSG010000144.1:0-14070 GCA_964528095.1 uncultured Terrimonas sp. | reverse complement strand
TCCTTCGTCGCAATGCTTAGTGGTGAATTCCCGTCACGGTTACTTCCGATCGTCACGTAGTAACCATCTTTTTCTTTTGGTGCAAAAGCATAATTCATGAACTGGAACATCAGGTAAGCCGAATCAAATTCCTTGCGGAGATAAAATGCGGCCCCCCACAAAAGGTAAAGATTATCTACCCAATCATTACGAAGGTCATGCAGTGCGATACCCGTAGAGGCTTTATAGGTGATCGAGTCAAGCTGGATGGAATCCTGAGCCGTTACATCAAGGGAATAATTGTAAAAAGGGAGCAGTTGCGCGTAATCATCCGTAAACGAGGTCTTGGCTCTTTCGATGATCTCGTTGAGTTTATTATTCGCGTTAAAGAAATAATTGTAATGTGTGATGGTATTTTGAATAAAACGCCGGGGAACCGTAAATTTTTTCTGGTCCGATTTTTCAGAACGGAGCACACGGTTATCGTATTCCTTTGGTTTTTTGATATCAAAACTGATCCCATACTGGCCATAGGAAGGGCTTGCCAACTGTAACAACAGGATCAACAGAATAGCAGGGGTGACGATATATCGGGTAAATCGCATTTTGCGGCGCAAACTAAAGTCTTATTAACTGAATTTCAAACAATTTAGTATAAAGGTACCCTAATTTTTTTAGGATGAATTACGGCCCGGATCTTGCGAAAAGCCCGGTTCATTTATTACCTTTAAATTCATTAAAATTCAAATATGGCAAAACTGGACGCCGAATCCACCCTGAAACGGCTTCGAAACCGCTACAGGCTTGTGGTGATGAATGATGACACCTATGAGGAAGTGGTCACTTTTAAACTTTCCCGGATGAGCGTCTATATCGGTTTGAGCACAATTTTTGTTGTGTTGGTGGGACTGACCGTGGCATTGATCATTTTCACACCTCTTAAATATTATATACCCGGGTATGATGATCTGAAAGTAGGCCGGGAGTACCGGCAAATGAAGTACAGGGTGGATTCCCTGGACCGGCAGGTAAGAAACCAGGCTAATTACATAGAGGGGATCAAAAAGACACTAAGGGGAGATACGGGAACTGCGCTTGATACAACTCAATTACAGGTTCCAAAGGATGAAATGTCGGACGATTAATAGTATTTTACATTATCCAATATAACAACTGAGCAGATCAGTATTAAATCAGATATCTATGTTTAACGCTAAAAACAAATCCGACATGCTACCCGAAAAATCATCAAATGGCAATGGCACTACACTTATCGGTGCCGGTACAACTCTCAAAGGCGATATCAGCAGTAACAGCGATCTGCGGATCGATGGTACGATCGTAGGAAACATCCATAGCTCAGCCAAAGTAGTCGTGGGCGCTAATGGACATGTGGAAGGTGATATAACCGGCAATCAGGCCGATATTATCGGTAAGGTTTCCGGCAATGTAAAGGCAAAGGATCTTCTGCAATTAAGAGGCGACGCTATTGTTACAGGTAATCTTTATGCAGGCAAACTTCAGATCGAACCTTCAGCTACTTTCAACGGCCAATGTCATATGGGCAATCATACCAATGGCAGTGTGGTGGAAATGAGTAATGTAAAAGCAGAAGAAATAGGCGTAAACTAAGAAATGTAAAAATCATATAGGGAAGGACGCTTTCTTTGTTGATTTTTAGAACTGCAACAGGCTTAAATAAGATAGCCAGCCTTGGGTATCTTAATGAACATAAATTGCTGTTCCTTATCTTTTTCAAATTCTGAACGATAACAATCAGGCTGTACATAATTGTATTCAGGCTGGCAATTTGCCACCGGTAAACCCCGGTGAAACCATTTCTTTTGGGCACACAGGGATATCCTTCTCTTATATTAACTTTGCCGGTAGTATACATTTTTACAAAATTCCAGCGGCAACCAGCAATATATAAATCGATGAACAAAACCAGTATGGGGCCATTGCGGCCAATGATACTTGTATTCATTTTAATGAATGCATTTTTTTTAACAGGCAACTCCATCCTTATCAGGTGGGGAGCCGACCAGTCTGTGCTTATTTTAGGAAACCTCCTGCTTTTCCTGGCATCACTGTTTTCTTTCTTATTACTTAGACGCAGTTTTGCGGATCCTAATCCGAATGTATTTGTACGGGCCGTATACACCAGTTTTATTGCCAAGTTTTTTGTATGCGGGATTGCGGCGGCGGTATACGTATTGTCAACAGCAGTGGTCAATAAGCCCGCTTTGATCGGGTGCATGTTATTATATGCCCTTTACACTTTTATAGAAGTGTCTTCATTGATGAAACTACTGAAGCAAAAAAAGAATGCCTAAAAAGGAAGTCCCCGTTTCACAATTACAGGACTATTTGCCTGCCGGTACGTACGAAGCCGTTTTGCAATACTTAAAACAGTATAAAGTACACCTGACGGTAGCAAAGGAAAGAAAAAGCATCCTGGGTGATTATCGTCACAGGACCAATGCAGACCATCACCGGATCAGCGTAAACGGTAACCTGAATAAATATTCATTTCTCATAACATTGTTGCACGAACTGGCTCATTTACTCACTTTCGAACAATTCGGTAATAGGGTAATGGCGCATGGTAAAGAATGGAAGGCCGTGTATGGACAAATCCTGCATCAATTCCTGCAGCATAATATATTTCCCGCCGATATTGCGGGTGAGTTAATGCAATCATTGCGCAATCCGGCGGCGAGTAGTTGCGCGGAAGACGGCTTACTCAGGGCGCTAAGAAAATATGATGAAAAAGGAAGTATGCACCGGTTGGTGGAAGAACTACCGGTAAATAGTTTGTTCCGAACAGGCGATGGAAGGATATTCCAAAAAGGAGCACGCGTGCGCAAACGGTTTAAATGTACTGAACCTGCTACCGGCAAAGTATATCTTTTCAGCCCGGTATACGAAGTGGAAATACTGGGTCCGCAATGACCGTTAATTTCATCAACGGTTAACGACTGGTTATTGCATTTTATAATTAACATCCTATTCCACACTTGTTTATCTTTGCAGCATAACTTATGATCCTGGTCATACAAATGACTATAACATCATTTTATTAATCTAAACACTTTAAGATGAAAAAGATCTTTATGTTGGCTTTGATAGCCGGTGCGGTAACCTCATTGAACGCCCAGACAGCGAAGGGCGATTGGATGGTCGGCGGAAGTTTCCGGCTAAATACTTCAGACAATAATACCCAGATTGGCTTTGCTCCCAATGCTGCTCCTTTTGTAATCGATAATCTTGCAATTGGCGCAAACCTGAACCTGAACTATCAGAAAACAGGTGATAACAAGTATACAACATTCGGTGTAGGCCCGATAGTGCGGTATTATTTTACCGATGCCCATATTCGTCCTATTCTGCAGGGTAACATCAATTACCTGAGCACCAAGTCGAAGATTGGGAACAGTGCTGCGTCTACAAATAATGGATTGAATTATTTCCTGGGTGGCGGTGCGGCTATCTTTTTGAATGACCAGGTATCGCTTGATGGATTACTGGGGTTCGATCATACAAAATATAAAAGCTTTGACGGCAGCGGAGGCTTCGCGCTTAGCATTGGCTTCCAGATATACCTGCACAAAAAACAGGTGGATAAAATCAGGGGCACTTCTACTAATTAATAGTTGCTAAACTAATATAGCCCGGTTCCGTAAACGTTATCATATAATAAAACGTTTGCCGGACCGGGTTTTTATTTCTTACGCGGGGACAGAACCCGACAGTTGTTGATTTTTCTGCCCGGGTGTTGGGACTGACAACCTGTATACAATGGACCGTAAATTATTTTGGTGCATTAAAATGAAAGGAAAGCAATTTCCCGCCTTTGGGGTTCACCTGCGCAATGGAGTAACAGCGGCCTCCTCCTTTGACCAGATCAGGTTGTTCTGAAAAACCTTTTGGCTTTCTACAGTAAGAATAAACAACTATTACTTCGAGACCGTTCTTTAAAATACCAATGTATTGCCTGTAATATGTTTTATACTGAATTGTGGAGTCTGAAGAATACTCGTGGACAAGATAGGCCTGGATCAAACTGTCCGTATGTTCAATATCCGAAATTGATGGAGTAAACTTATAAAATTCTCCTTCGGCGGTATTCAAGACGTAAGCACCTGAAGTCTTATCAAAAACAACCTGCGTTTCACTAAGCATAAATTGAGCTTCGGCAGATATCGAAAAGCAAATAGCCACGAAGCCGCCTATCCATCTTTTGCTGATCACAGCAATAAGTACTAAATATTTCATATCCGGTAGATGCAGAAAATACTGCTATTGCATAGCAGGTCGCCAGGTACAGCCCGGTCCCGCGTTTACAAGCCCTTTTTATACATCCATAAGCTACAACCGGTATGGCCGGTATTGCCCATTGGCCCTTTCAGGTATTCAAATCCAAACTGTTCATATATTTTCAGGGCCTTACCCAGTTCGGGCATTGATTCAAGATAGATATTACTATATCCCTTTTCTTTGGCGGCGGCAATGCTTATTTCTATTAATTTTTTCCCCAACCCCTTACCGCGCGCAGCAGGAGACAAGTACATTTTTACCAACTCCGCTGTATCGTTCGGCAGACCTTCTGTTGGATAAATTCCCACACCACCCAGCAACCCATTTTCATCTTCTGCCACATAATAAAATGCTCTTTTTTGCTGAAATAATTCATAAAGTGCATCGGTACTGGGATCGTAGTACACAGTACCCGGATGATTGGCGCCAAACTCAACGAGCGCAGCACGAATGATCCTGGCTAACGGAATATTGTCTGCTGGTTGTATGTGCCGGATATTAGTTGACATGATAATTTAAAATTCAAAAGTAAAAATTAAAAGCCGCTCTGTTCTTACGACAAGCAAATAAAATAAATATTTATAGCCATTTTATATAAAACGCAGAGCTGAACCAATCATAGGAAAGTTTTTTTGAATTTTTACTTTTGAATTTTTAATTATCCCGCCCGGTTAATCCAATTGCAGTATCTTCTCCTTGGGGTATTTTACTTCGTATTTGTATTTTAATTTGGTCTCCTTTTTCGGCTCAACGGAAAATTGCCAGGTTAGTTTTTGTGTATCTGTATCCAGTTTGGCCATCGGGTATTCCCTGTCCTGTACTTCGATTTCTTTTTGAGTAGAGATCGGGAACTGGTCTTCAATAATAATTGAGATGGGTTGTTGTTTATTATTCCTGACCAGTATTTCATACTGCCTGGTGTCGGTTTTATTGCTACCCATGAATTTTTTGGAGCTGAATTCCTTCATCAATGTTCTTTTTATAACAACACCTTTGTCTTTACCCAGGGAGATATTGAGCGTATCGCCGGCATTGATGATATCCAGTGCCGATTTACCCAGGAATGTACCTTCAAAGAAAAGATTGGCTTCTCCTGGCAGCAGGTTTAATTCCTGCCAGTCGGCAATTTTAGCCGTGAGGAAAACATCAGGCTCTACTTTAGGCGCAGCGTAGTATTCGTATTGCGCATTTATTTCATAACCATCGATCTCTACCATATAGGTTTTACCATCATTTAAAATAGTATAAGGATCGTCGATCTCGTAAATAGTAGTAGTGGGCTGGTATACGGTTGTTGTATTGATGGCTACAGGAGATCTTAGTTTCTTAAAAGAGCGGGCAGGATTTTCTCTATTATCATCGGAGTTGGCCTGTATCCCTGCAACACTACCCGCCAGACCATAGCCGGTCACAACAACTTCTTCCAGCTGCTGCGTATGTTCTTTTAAAACCACGTTGGCATACCCACCGGTAATCTGCAATTCCTGGTTTTCCATACCAATGCTGCTGATCGAAAGCGTAGAGCTATTGGCCGGCATACGGATATTAAAAAAACCATTTGCATCTGCAGTAATGCCGGTAGAAGTTCCTTTTACAACTATGCTGGCACCAGGAACCGGCTCGCCTTTTTCATTCGTGATCCTTCCGCTGACGGAGCCCGGACCATACGAAGACTGAATTTTGTTCATACTGCCCAGGTTTATCGGCTGAGTGGCATAATTATATTTTAAATACCAGGGATTGATAACTGGTCTGGTACCATTATCATTTGGATTGCCAGTAGATAAAAGCATTTTTACATCTTTCCAGTCTTCACCGCTGCTTTGAAAAACGTTGGCTTTATACTGCAGATTGATCGGAGAACTGATGTCTTTTACCCGTACATCATAAGTAGGATACCAGCCAGCCTGCCTGATCAGGTAAGTAATTGTAAAACCAGTGGTGATGGTTTCTTTAGTAACAGCGGTGACATAAATCTCGCTGGTAGAAATATCAGTTTGCTGGTTCAGTTCGGTCAGTTGTTTGTTTAGTTTTAAGACATCGGCTTCCAGCTTTTTAATCATTTTTTCAGTTTCCATTTGCTTCTGGTATACTTCCGTAAGACGGAGCCGTTGAAAATCGGCAGCTTCTTTCAGATCAATGGCTTTTAAACCATTAGCGCCACCCACTTCCTGGTTCTTTATTAAGAGGCTTTCCTCCTGTTTGTACACATTCAGGATATTTTTCTGCAATGAGATTTTATCCCGCAAAGCATCTTTTTGCAGTTCCGCCTGGGAGATCTCCTGTTGTTTTTCCTGTTCTTTCAAAAAATTTTGCTGGTGAATCACTGAAAGCACCGTGATATTTCCATCTGCTTTTACCTGTATGCTTTGTTTATCGATAGCAGGAGAGATGCCCGAAAAGACCAGTTCATGTTTGCCCGGAGCAAGGCTTGCCTTTGCAGTTCGTTGCACCTGGGCCCCTTCAAGGAACACGGTTACTTTTTCAATTTTACTATCGATTGTCTTTTTTAGCTGGGCATTGCTGTACATAGAAATACAGAAGCCGATAAGGAGGCAGCACATATATCTCATAACAATTGGTTATGATCAATGGATGCCTGTTTTAAAAAGATTACATAAAAAAGATCGCTCTTTTCAGAACGATCCCGTGGCTGGCCGGGGAGTCGAATCCCGGTAACCCTTAGCTCAATCCTGTGCAAATAGCTAAACTCTTCCTTCGCTCATTTTCTCTGTTAACTCCTTTGAAAGCGCTATCCAATTACATGAGTTACAAGTTTATTTCGGAGCCTACCGGTAAGGCCGGCCATTTAATGAAAAAATACTATTGAGATAAGTTCTAAATATAATAAATAAAAATCCCGGCCATCGGGCCGGGATCAATTAATTACAAGGAAACATATACTTAAGCAACTGCTTTTTTTACCAGGTCGGCCGCTTCACTTAATAATATAGCCGATTGAACTTTTAAACCACTTTCATCAATCAGTTTTTTTGCTTCTTCTGCATTGGTTCCCTGTAGTCTCACGATGATCGGGATCTTTATATTTCCCAGGTTCTTATACGCATCAATCACACCCTGAGCTACACGATCACAACGAACGATACCGCCAAAGATATTAATGAGTATCGCTTTTACTGCAGGATCTTTCAGGATGATCTTAAAACCGGCTTCAACGGTTTGTGCATTTGCTGTACCACCTACATCCAGGAAGTTGGCAGGTTCGCCGCCACTCAACTTGATCATATCCATGGTTGCCATTGCAAGCCCGGCACCATTTACCATACAACCTACATTACCATCCAGCTTTACAAAGTTCAGGTTGTATTTACCAGCTTCTACTTCGGTGGGATCTTCTTCTGTTATATCTCTTAATGAAGCGAGATCCGCATGACGCATCAGGGAGTTCTCATCCAGTCCCATTTTGCAATCCACTGCGATGATCTTATCATCAGCTGCTTTGAACAATGGATTTATTTCCAGCATTGAACAATCCAGTCCTACATATGCGGCATAAAGATTCGTTACAAACTTTACGCAGTTCTTGAATGCTTCGCCGCTCAGCCCCAGGTTAAAAGCGATCTTTCTCGCCTGGAATCCCTGTAAGAGCCCGGAAGGGTGTACCCATTCTTTAAAGATCTTTTCCGGTGTATCATGTGCCACATCTTCAATGTTCATACCGCCTTCCGTGCTGTACATGATCACGTTTTGTCCTTTACTGCGATCGAGTAATATAGAGAGATAAAATTCTTTGCGTTCGCTTGGTCCGTCATAATACATGTCCTGGGCAACCAGGATCTTATTGACCACTTTACCGGCAGGACCGGTTTGAATGGTCACCAAAGTACCTCCTAATAATTTTTTTGCAAACTCCTGGATATCTTCCAGTGATTTGCCCACTTTCACCCCATTGATCCCATTCTCTTTAACAGCCCCTTTACCACGTCCACCTGCATGGATCTGCGCTTTTACAACGGCAAATTTGCTGCCGGTCTGTGTTTTTATCTGCCTGTACGCTTCTTCTGCTTCCTGCACACTGGTGCAGGCAAATCCTTCCTGCACAGGAACATTGTATTTTTTGAGTAGTTCTTTAGCCTGGTATTCGTGGAGGTTCATAGTAAAAAAAATTTCAGGCGAAGATAAGCGATTAGTTGTTTACATCTGTTCCGCTTTCAATGTTCCGGTTTGTAAATCCGGGGTCTTATCTTCGAATGCAGTAGCCGTGTGGGCAAGTGTTTTTTTACAGTTGATTATTAAAATAGTATGAAATACCTCTATTTATCATTATTACTGTTTGCCTGCGGTTGCAAGCCTGGCAACCGTATCAGTTTGCCTCTTGGGGCAAACGCCAGTAGTACGGGCTCCGGATTTTACAAAAGCGCCATGCCCATGCAATGGAAGCAACGGGACTCGATGGCGGTACAGCATATCCTGTCGGGCAATATCCCCTCTTTTCTCAAAAAACTGGTACCGGTTCACGTATCTGTCAAAGACCCGGCAAACCAGCGAATCATAAATGCGGTGTATTATGTGACACCTGATTACCTGAGCATAGGTACCGACGGGGATTGGGCGAGGATCCCGCTTACGCCGATAGCAGCGCAATTGCTGGCTGATAGTCTTGACTGCTTTTTGCCTACCCGCAAGATGGTGGACGATATTTATACAGCCGCTGTTGTAAAACTGGAACCGGTGCCAATGTATATTTTCAGGGACAGCACAGTCACCATGTGGCAGCATCACCTGATCATAGAAGGACAGCGGAAGCAACAAAAAGGACTGATCGCCGGCATAAAAAAAGATGTGGTGATCAGTGGAAAAATAACACGAGACACCAAACCCGACAGGGTGGCCATCTATGGCTGGCATAAAAGCGATGGTAAGGCAATACAACCCCTGTATACCGGGCATGTAAACTGGTACGTAGACTATAGCCATGGTATCCGGCTTGTTTATCGCAAAATAAAAGTCGATAGCAAATGGATGGACTATACAGCTATTTTAAAAGACCCTGTTTTGCAGAAACTGATCTGCGATGAAGAGTTTTGTGACGTTTTCAGGTATTGATAATAGTGGTTGCTAAGTTCCGGGTTTGGAGTTCAGCGTTTACAATAGCTCTACCATTATCATGATCCCGTTATTATATTGTATGAGCACTCATTTACCAGGAACGCGAAACTCCTGAACTGCGGACCTAAGAACTCCAACCCCAGGAACTTTCCCTATGCTTCATCTTTCCCTATATTTGCTTCCTTATAATTTAACTATGAGCAAAACGATCCTGCAACAACTGGACGAGACGGTTCAATTTTTAAAAGCGCAATATCCGCATACCCCGCAGGTAGGTATTGTACTGGGCAGCGGGCTGGGCAATTTTGCTTCAGAGATCGATGTTGAAAAGGAAGTGGCTTATGGTGATATTCCTAATTTCCCGGTTTCAACTGTGCAGGGTCATAAAGGAAAACTGGTGTTTGGCAACCTCAGCGGGAAAAAAGTGGTGGCAATGGCAGGCCGGTTTCATTTTTATGAGGGCTATGGTGCGCAGGATGTGGTATTCCCGATCCGTGTTATGAAATTGCTCGGTATCGAAACCCTGCTATTGTCAAATGCGGCAGGAGGGGTAAATACGACATTTAAAGTAGGCGATATCATGATCATCAATGATCATATCAGTTTTCATACACCAAATCCCCTGGTCGGAAAAAATATAGAAGAATTTGGTCCACGTTTCCCTGATATGAGCGAGCCATATAAAAAAGAACTGATCTCCAAAGCAAAGGATATCGCAGTAAAAAATAAAATAGATCTGAAAGAAGGCGTGTATTTCGCCGTGACCGGTCCTACTTTTGAAACAAGGGCGGAATATAAAATGGTACATGTGATGGGCGGTGATGCCGTAGGTATGAGTACGGTACAGGAATGTATCGTTGCCAATCATATGGGGTTACCGGTATTTGCCGTCAGCATCATCACCGATATCGGGATCAGGGAAGACGATAATGTCATTACACACGAAGAAGTACTGGAAGCAGCAAAAAATGCAGAGCCCAAACTCGCAACGCTGTTTAAAGCAATGATAGCGGCTATTTAACATTTTCAGGGGCCATATTATCCTTTTCATCGCTAATTTGCGCAAGTTTATTTGCAACCATAGGACTTACCCGCAATAAAGTTTAACTCATTTCATAAATATATTATCCTGGCGAAAAGAATCATATACCTGTTAGTTTTAGGCTTACTTGTTTTTTCAACGCGCTCCTTTTCCCAGAACCCGTTGCAGTCAGGAGCAGGGAGACTACAGAATCTCGGAAGAAGCTTTTCTGGCGGGGGGAGTACTGATAGTCTTAAACGAAGGGATGCCAATGAGGATTCAATAACCGTACGTTACCGGTTCCTTGATTCTACCCGTAACTACCGGCTTGATTCTACCATCGACGATTTTACCCGGCGATTTGTTTTGTCTGCCACCGATGTTTTTTTAGGTAATACGGGTACTGCCGCGCGATCTATTTTGTTTACGCCCAATTTAAAACCAGGCTGGGACCCGGGTTTTCATTCATTTGATATCTATAAATGGACACTGGAAAAAGTAAAATTTTATAATACCACCAGGCCTTATTCAGAATTGAATTATATGCTGGCCAGCCGGTCTGAACAAACAATCGAACTGCTGCATACACAAAACATAAAGCCTAACTGGAATTTTCTTTTTCAATACAGGCTTATCAACTCACCCGGTTTTTTTAAGAACCAAAAAACGAATCATAATAATTATACCGTTTCTTCCCGGTACCAGTCCATCAACAAGCGGTACACGGCCTACCTGGTTTTATTGGGGAATAAGCTGCAGTCGGGAGAAAATGGTGGCATAGACGATATCAGGGCCCGGCTTGATGACCCCGATTTTAAAGACCGGTATAATATTACTCCCCGGCTTGGGGGTGATCCCCCCTTCGGCAGAAGCTTTTTTGGTACGGATGTAGGAACGGGTAACCGTTACAATGAGTTCAATGTGTTATTGCGTCAGCAATATGATTTTGGTAGAAAGGATTCCCTGGTAACAGATTCTACGGTGGTTCCTTTGTTTTACCCCCGGCTCCGGTTTGAACATACGTTTACATATGGTCAGTACAAATACCAGTTCACTGATCTTGTAGGTGATTCTCTTTATTATAAGACAAATTACAATATCACCCTTGGCGCACCGGTTGATACTTTCCGGGTCCAGGATCAATGGAAGGAATTCATAAATGATTTTTCCATCTACCAGTTTCCTGATGCGAACAACCTGCAGCAATTTTTTAAAGTAGGTATATCAGTACAGAATATTATCAAGGAAAGGGAAACAGGCAATCTCGGTCTGTATAATTTATTCGGACATGCTGAATACAGAAATCGTACCCGCGACCAGAAATGGGACATAGAAGCAAATGGTAAATTATATTTCACCGGGTTGAATGCTGCTGATTTCGAAGCCAGCGCCAGCCTGCAACGTTTTATCGGCAAGAAGATCGGTTATGCGCAGATCGGATTTGAGAATGTAAATCGAACTCCTTCATTTTTATTCGATCCCCGAAGCAATTTCTATTTAATGCCAGCGGCTGTGGATTTCAAAAAAGAAAATACCACACACCTTTTCGCGTCCTTATTTAAACCCAGTTCAAGATTGAAATTAGCCGGTCATTATTACCTGCTTACGAATTATACCTATGTCAGCGACTATTACAAATTGCAGCAGGCGAATGCACTGTTTAATTTTCTACAGGTCTCTTTGCAGAAAACAGTGAAACTCGGCAAAAGATGGAACTGGCATGCGGATATCTATTTTCAACAGGTAATTGGAAATGCACCGGTAAATGTACCGTTGGTCTTTACCCGCAACCGCATTGCATATGAAGGCAATCTTGGTTTTAAGAACCTGGATATTGCTATAGGACTGGAAGGGCGTTATCATACTCCTTACAAAGCAGATGGTTACTCACCAGTGCTCGGTCAGTTTTCATACCAGGATACGCTCAGTATCAGTAATCTGCCGGACATAAGCTTGTATATGAACTTTCGTATCCGTTCATTTAAGCTATTTGCCCGTTTCGACAACCTGAATACAGCCAGTCTTTCAAATGGAGGGTTTGGGTTTACCAATAATAATCTCGCGGCTCCCGGATATGCATACCCCGGAATGGTTTTTAGACTCGGAATCTATTGGGGATTTGTGAATTGATCCTTAATACTTAGAGCAGAATCAATAAATTTCGTAAGAAACTCAGCGGGTTAGGGGCATTCTCCCATCCAATATCCAACATCTAAAAACCCCTCACTAGCAACCTTCGGATAATTTGTATACCTTCGTTTGGCTGATGAAAAAACTGGTCGTTTCCATATTACTTGTTTGCTACCTAGCTGTAAGTACAGGAGTAATGGTGAATTTTCACTATTGCATGGACAAGCTGGATTCGACTCATCTTTTTGCAGGTAAAACCGATAAATGTGGCAAATGCGGTATGCATACCGGTAGTTCACATGGTTGTTGCAGGGATGAGGTACAATTGATCAAGATGAGTGAGGATCAGAAAACAGGCGCTGGTTTTGCATTCAGTCTTCCTTCCTTAAAAGCAGTATTGGTTGCTCCTTCAGCATTCATTTTTTCTACAGTTTATTCCACGCCCGCGGAATATTATTATACAACTCATTCACCGCCATTAATATCCCAACAGGATATCTACCTGGAAAATTGCGTTTTCAGAATTTGAGATCGATCTGCTTGCAGATCCGTGCATCATTTATTATTTTGAGTGATGTATTGATCGCCGGCCATTCTACAAAAGCTTTATATAACTACCTGTTGTAACGGATGGTTATATTGTAAAGCACGATCAGTGTTTATAAAAATTACCACATCAAATTCTTAAAATAATTATCATGAAAACGCTTAAAATATTTCCTCTTCTTGCAATTTTTATTGCAATCACAAACTTCTCTTTCGCTCAAAAAGCGACTACTGAATCTATACCGGTATCAGGTAATTGCGGCATGTGTAAAGGCAAAATAGAAAAAGCAGCCAAGCAGGCTGGTGCAACCAATGCAGATTGGAGCGCAGATACAAAAACCCTCACTGTTAAATACTCCAGTACTTCTACCAATGCTGCCAAGATACAGCAGGCAGTTGCTGCTGTGGGGTATGATACCCGCGATGTAAAAGCCAGCGATGAGGCTTACGATAAATTACATGGCTGCTGTAAATATGAAAGAAAGGAAGTAAAAAAAGAAGGCAATCTGGAAGCTGCAAAAAACAAGGCTAAAGAAGACGCTTGTAAAAAAGATTGCGAAAAAACGGTAGCCAAAGATGGTAAGACAGCAAAAAGCTGCTGCGGGGAAACAAATTAATCATCATTAAATCAAGGGTATGAAGAAACTATTGTTTAGCGCAATGGTAGTACTCATTGCGCTCGCATCACAGGCCCAGTTTCATAAGGCTGTTTTGCAGGCTACGGGTCTTACCTGTGCCATGTGCAGTAATGCTATCAATAAAGCGTTGGAAGAGGTTCCGTTTGTAGCCTCTGTAAAAGCGGATATAAAAAACTCTTCGTTTGATATAAAATTCAGGGACAATGCCAGTTTGGATATAGACGCGATAAAAGCGGCCGTAGAAGATGCCGGCTTTTCAGTAGGAAGCCTGAAGATAACAGGAGATTTTAACCAGGTAAAGGTTGCCAACGATACACATGTATTGATCGGGGGTGAGCAATTCCATTTTCTCAATACAACCGACCA
>CAZGSG010000143.1:0-14108 GCA_964528095.1 uncultured Terrimonas sp. | reverse complement strand
TTAATAATAAGGCATTTGAAGATATCGCATGATTATTACTGCAACAGAGGCAGTTCGGCTTTTTGGGTATGCAGTTTTGTTGCAATTATTGTTGTTTTCCCTTGAGTCTTTTATATATACATTGAGTCATTTTTGTACCACTGGGTAAACTGATCTGACGCTTCCGGCAAAAGGATTACATCTAACATATTCTCAATTGCTTCGATTTTCAATTGCCTATCTCTAAAAATTTCCTCTAGCTCATCATTTTGCCTAAGGCCTGGGGCTATGGCTGCAGCAAGAATATCTGCAGATGTTACCCAGGAGTGAGATAGGAAAAGCCATTGGCTATAGCCTCCAACGCTGGGAGCAATTATCCATGTACGTTAATGATGGCAGGCTCAACATTGATAATAATCCAGTGGAAAACAGCGTCAGACCAGTAGCACTCGGCAGGAAGAATTATTTGTTTGCCGGTAGTCATGAAGCGGCCAAACGCAGCGATATGCTTTACTATTACTACGGCACTTATACGGAAAATAATCTTCTACAAAAAGGTGTAGTTTGCCGTAGGCTTACACAACTAAAACCAATACATTATTCGACTGCATCACTACCCGGTTGTTTATCCTTAAAACTCCTTTGGATTTTGCCAGTTCTTCTATGAATAGAGTAAGCATTGAGCTCATTGAACTCAAATGTTTCTTTGGCTACCAATCGATGGAAAACAACATCAACTATAGTTGTGCTGTTCTTTCTAACAAGAGAATGTAATAGCTCTTTAGTGGGATTTACGAAGAGCGGTGCATAAGATACAAACCCAGATCCAGGATAAGGATAGATATTAAATCCGAGGCTTCCTATACCGGGTTGTGCCTCTCGTATGACCTTTCCGTTATCCTCAACTACTTGTGTTCCATGAAGTATATCAAAGTTGAGGTAAAAGGTGATTACACCCTTATTCGTATCATTTTTTTGCTCACGTCCCATAAAACCTGGTGGTAAATTATTAGCACTACCTTCGGGGCCTGCTGTAAACGTCATATCATAATCTGGTATCGGATAACCCTCCTTGTCTCGTACGCGGAAGATAATCATTGAGTATCTGTCGTGGATATAAAACCCATTACCGCTTCTGTTTACAGGATCAAACCAAACCACCCTCTCTTTTATTTCAGCTTTTTGATTGTCATCGGTCCTTGTTTCAAATTTTTCTGCTAATTCGAGGTATTCATTATTAGATTGGACTGCCATACACTCCAAAATTGCATCAACTGTTGGCTGGTTTTTTGGATCGCGCAACACACCAACGCTATTCATGATTCCCATTCTTGTACCCGAATGAGACCTTTCCGGCACTACTAAAAAAGGAGTACGTGGTGCAAGCGCAAATTTTAAGACATCTGCTTTTTCAGAAACATTCAAGAAGCCTCCGCTGGGCTCCGCAATCTGCGATACCTCTACATACCCACAATTAAGATTAGCTGAACTAGCCCGTACCACCCCATCTGAGCCTAACTCATGAGTAAATGGAATCAAATGGCTAATGACACTTCTGTCAATGTAATCCCCTGTAATTACAAAAGGAAAAATTTGTGAACCTCCGATCTCACTATCATCACTAAATATCCAATCCGCATTTAAGTCCAGAGACTCCTTACTTCCTTGCTCCAACCATTGAAGCACCCCAACGCCAGGATCAACCTGCTTTATCTCAGCAAGAAACCTGCTAATTGTTTTCTTACCCAATTTGGCGAGCGGTGATCCAAAATTTGCTGGCGCAAGCATGATTAGATGACTGACAGGACATTCGTTCACAAATCCTTTGTAATAGGTATACCACCAGGTGCGTACAACAGGACCGCCTGTAGAATGCGTAATACAGATCAACTTTTGTTTTGGATATTTTGATTTTACCTCATTAATCGCCCTGTGAAAGGCCCGTGAAATATCACCGACTCTAACTTCATCGTGAAAACTGATATACTCTCCAAGATATATGTTTTCAATATGGACAGAAAGTTGCCTCTGAATAATTTCATCTCTCAACCTAAAGGGCAACATGCCGTATGTTTCAACGTCTGTTACGCTCCACCCGTGTACGAAAACCAATACAAAGTCAGGCCCAGTCAACATAAATAGTATTTTTCTAAATATAGCTAGTCTTTCGTTTCATGCAAAGCTCTGGTCTGTTGACAAGAATTAAGGTTACACTATGAACAAGGCTTCAATAAATGTCTTCTTAATTTGAACACTCAAATTAAATAGCTTTGCTATCGACAAGAGAGTAATAATTGAAATATTAAATATCTAAGTTACTTGTCTTCAATAAATCATCGATCCTAAAGTTTGACATTTGTCCCATCTTCCCGACTAAGAAATACCAATCTGATATTCAGGTGGCTATTTTATATGTTGACAGGACATCCGAATCAAATGACTGAACTGAATTTAATCTTCTTTTGTAGCTAACCATTCAAAGCGATCTTTAAATAAAATATACAATTTCCTTTCTAGCTCGTCGGTTGTTACTTCAATAGTTTCTTTCACATAGTTAAGTATCTCATGGGCAACATCCTTATTGAGCTGAATTCGTCCAATGCTCAAATAAGAGTCCATTCCATATGAACCTCCTTGCATGTAATCTCGTAGATATTTTCTCCAATCTCGTTTTAGTAATTCCTGGGCATAAACATGAATGTTAATGTATGCCCCAAATGTTGCTTCAGAGGATTTTGCAGTTTCTACAAATAAGTCCCGTATTAGCTGGACTCCTACCTTTTCAATCTGTGGTAATAAATACTGACAAAGCATCATTCTAAAATCATAGTTGCTATCACGAAATTCATTCCCATATTTTCCATTCCAGTCATAGCGGATTTTCAAGAAATCTGAGGACTTATAGTTGTCAGCAAATAATTGAAGCTCTTGCTCATTCGTAGATATACCCATTAAGCCTTGAATAAATTATACTCGTAATTTACAATAAATTGTAAATCATTCAAAAACGGTTCTAAAATTGTTTAAGGAGGGCGAATGACAAGGCACCCCGCTCTGAGAACGGGTTTGCTGTTTTATGTTTTTGCCTGAAAAAGCTTACTATTTGACCATCAAAGGCATTTCTAGTGAAGGATTGAGCTTACACTCATTGTCACCAGGATTCTTTCTCATTTCCTATGAAACTATACAACTTCATAGAACCAAACTACAGACGCCGATGCTTATTATGCTTCTCACTCAGCATTTTTAACTCGTCAAAGGGATATTTGGTTGGTTCTTCAACATCGTGACCTATGTCTATTAAAAACCGTTTAAGCAAGTCATAGGTTTCATACTCTCCATTGATGTGGTTGAACATTTTAGTTTCCATATATTGACATTCCAAGCAAACATTAAGGACCGAAACTATTTCATTTGATTTGCTATAGAATACGATTGCATCTCGATAAGTGGGACCGCAAAGCAAACGAGGTATAAATCTTATTTCCGTTTTCAAAATATCACTCAACCTTTCCACTAATGGATCAGAATATTGAAAAGTATTAATATTTCTACTCGAAGGATGAAATTGTCCGTTTTCATTCATTAAGTATTGTGTGAACCCTAAGAGGCTTTGTAAGTCAGCAAAAAGTGTCTCTTCAATTTGTGTCAGATCATTATTCTTTTCCTTTCTGTCGCTTAAATTCAAGTAGACATACATATCCTGTTTTCGATTCTCTTCGTATTCAATCCCACGTTGAAAGGAATAGGTCTCAATATAGTCGAAGACGAGATTGTGGATATAATCTAAAGTTGATGTGTACTTGTATGGAGTCGCCATAAGTTTACTTCAAATGTTGTTCAAATTGCGTCCAAATTATGAATAATGACTTATATGCCTAGATATTGTCTTAGCCCCCGATCGAGGGTTTCCAAAGTGTCAAATACGGCCTAGAAGAAACTCTTTTATTTTGGTAAGCTCAGTCATAAACAGGTTCGAACTACCGATGCTTGACTCGACAATTGAATAGCGATCTGATTTTCAGGTCGCCATTTTTGTATGGTGGCAGAACTTTCGAACCTACAGTCTTATGTTATGTGATTCAAAAGCAAATCTAGCCCCCCTTAAGATGGATCAGGCTAGCTCTTCAGATAAAATTTCTACATCCTTGCCGTTCAAATCTGTGATCGAAATATTGATTGCCTCATAACCATTTCGCTTAACCATGTCAAATTGCTCTTTGTTACCATTTGCAAGCTCTACAAATCCGCTGGCGTCAACTTGATCGGAAAATTCATCTTCGTAATCTATGTTATTGTATGTTGTGATTGTAATTTCAAAAACGTCGGCTCCATTACTGGTCGTGTAGAAATCTACAGCAGATCTTCCGTTTAGTTGCTCATTAGAATACGTGTCGCAGAACAACGCATTATACCCATGCCTACAGCCGTCAAAAAGCAATATTGTATATCCTGTTGTACTGTGGACAGCAAAAATAAGTGGGGGTGCTATTTCTGTTTCTACTATCAGGTTCTTATGCTTTTCATGTCGTTGACCATAGTACTTGATCTTGAAATGAGTATTACCACCTGGTGAGACTACTTTCGCCCGCCATTGTCCAGTTTTTTCTTTTGAACTATGGATTGGAATGGTATATCCTTCGAGATAGGTAGGCCCACTATTTTGGGCAGTAGGTTTGTCTTTATTACTATTCGAACGCCCGTTAAATAAGCTAAATATTCCCATAATTCTTTAATTCAATATAACAAGGCAATTAGGCCATAGATCAATTTATGCAAAATGGATTGAATCTCAAATCTCTAATCCTGCTAATAGTTTCAAATCACCAATAAATAAATTCGAAATTGTGCAGGGAAAGCGGCCAAGAAATAGCGATTTGATTTTCTGGTCGCTATTTTTTAATGTTGGCAGAATAATCGAATCAGGACTTCTCAATACTCACAATATCTCGTTTCCATCTTTTAGAATCTGCCAATTCATAAATGAACTGATGCGTCTCCAAAGAACTTCAAGCAAATGATCGCTGTTTGCACTTCTAGAAGCTACTATTATGATTAAATTTGTTTGGTGCTCATCTCGATTATTTTCAGACCAACTGTCAAAAGAGTGTGCGTTCAACAACGTAAGATTAATAAAACAATCAATATCCTGACTGTTTCCGAAACAATTCGTCTCCTTTTCCTCCAGTTCAGGTAGTGACTTCAAAAATTTAACGAGCACTTTTGTACTAAACTTTTCACTCAGATTTTTGTCCTTACAGATATTAATGTAGTGGTATAAGTGAGAGTACATAATTGAATTAGTCTAGGTTGTCAAATATACAATTTGAAATAAACCACGAAGGTACTTGTTCGAAAATCGGACAGTGAGGGCGAGCAAGAAATATAGATCTGATTTTCAGGTCGCTATTTTTGTATGTTGAAAGGATATTCGACCCTTTTTGTGATTAGTGACTTAATATTAAGCCAACTTGTTTCTTTTTTCAATTACTACAGCCAGGTACTTCCTATCTATATGTTTATATATATATCCAATAATACAAATTAAGTTTCCTTACTCATCAATAGTATTTTCTCTTCCAGTCAATTCTATCCATTCATCATAGCGCAACTCAAGTTGTCTTTCAGTAATACAATCATGTTTATGTTGTGTTAGATCAACAACTTTTTTATCATTTTGCAGAGCTAATTCCTCTAAATTAAATTTAGGCCCGAAAAGAAAAGCCATCAAATGACTTAGGTTTTCTTCCGTATCAATGTAGGCGCCTTCAAATCCGACATCGTTATTGTTTTCATCTTCCAGGTACGAAGGAAGCAACTTGTCTCCATCCTTAATTAATTCTATGTCAATTTGATTAGGCGCAATAAATATGAGATCAATAAGTCCATTTCCCATAAAAGATTTATTTATGACACAATAAAAATATTCATTGCTATCTATTCAGTTTAATAGTCTGTTCCGTTTCTTAAATTAGAGAAGCGCCTTAGATCTCCAATAAAACGGTTCGAAAATTGTACAGGGAGGGCGACAACAAGCCTCCGAATTCTAAACTACGGCAGACTGAGAAACTCCCAAAGGCCTGTAAGCAGTGATGTTTACAGGCTTTTTTCATAATTATTCATAGAACAATTTGTTGCAAAGGAATTCAAGTGGTGTGCGAACTATCCGGTGACCTGTTTTGAAATGTATATTACTGGTCACCCTAATAGGTCACAGTAGTTATTGCCAAGCTTTATTCTGCAATTCTCATTTTGACTAGCAACAACACGTATGGCTTTCAATTTGATTAGCAGGAAGATTTTAATCTCTTTTGAATTGTAGACAACAATTACTCTATGATCCTCAGTAACTGCTCTTCAATATTATACCAGTCAGCGGACAGATCGATCGTCTTTATCTGAACACAATGCGCTTTATATGTATAATGTAAATTAAATTCTTTTCTAGTCGTCGGATAGAGCAAAATGCCAGTAGTCGCCAGTGTTTTTGGGTCATCCTGCTCCTGATTTACAAGGTAGCTGAACAGTTGATAAAGGTTGGTGGAAATTATCTTCTCTTTTTCATAACTCATAGTCATAATCTCCCGGTAGAACTTGGTGTCAATAATTATCTTCCGGGATTCATTTTCCAGCGTGATATCGGTTTCCATGACAGGTACAAACTCCAGGTCATCTCTGTTCTCCGAAGTAAACTGCCAATAAATAGTCTCTTTTTTGACTATTTTAAATTCGGACTGCCTTCTCTTATAAAAATTCCGCACGAAGGCCTCGAATAGCAGACGCATTTTATGCTCATTACGGGTAAAATCAGAAAAAGCATATTCTCCTTTTGTCTCTGTGGGCAGGATGTTTTCATAGACAATCAGGCATACGTCCATGATAAAACCATAGAACCGGTTATTCCGGTTTAACTGTACTTTTTTAAAAACGGATGGCGTAAGGGTAATTAATTGAATAGAAGGGAGCATTTTCAGTAATGTAATCAGCTCTCTTTTTAACTGCTGGTCAAGTCGTCTCGTTTTTGTCAGCAGGTATATTGTGGAAATCAATATGCGATTTACCAGGATGTCGGGAGACAGATCGTCATAGACGCAAATTGTCTTTTGAGCAGCCAATACATTCCTCTTGATTGTTTCGCTAAGATTTAATTTCCCCTTTATTCCGGCTATTTCACCTGTATGCTCAATATAATTCCTGTCAATGCCCCTTTTCAATAGTAACCTTGTCGCGTTGATCAGGATCTTGGCAAAAAGATCCGGCAGATCTGTTTTGTCATCTACTGATACCATCACCCTGTCTCTTTCGTCTAATTTATTCCAGGCGTAAGATAGTAGGTAGTAAATATTTTTAATGGGTATAGGTTCCATTTAATGAAAGCTCTTTTAAGATACTGGCTGCTTTGGATAGATCATCAAACCATATTTCTTCCAGTAAAGGCTTAAGCTCAAACTGCAGAATATCATTCCACCAGTTTTCACTGTCTTCCCCGGTTTTGAAGGAACAGAAATAGCTGTGTCCGATCTGGAAGCCTTCCCCCAAGTTAGTGTCAGCCTTGATTTTTGCATTTACTTTGGTCAAAGAAGAACGAATATGTTCCACCATGCCCTTATGCAATCCCTGACCCAGAAGAAATTGTTGGAACATGCTACCATATTCGGGCTGCAACGTAACAAAGGCAAATCGCCGCCGAAGGGCATAGTCAACTATTGCAAGCGACCGGTCGGAGGTATTCATAGTCCCAATAATGTATAAATTATCGGGTACATGGAAGCGATCTTCCTCATCTTCAGCATAAGTCAATTTTATAGCAAATTTTTCTTTGCGCTTGTCCATTTCGATTAGCATCATCAGTTCGCCAAATATTTTACTAAGATTGCCCCTGTTGATCTCATCTATAATAAAAAAGAATGACCGGTCGGGATGCGCCAGTGCCCTTTGACAAAAAGAATAAAAGATGCCATCTTTTAATATAAAACCGTTTTTTGAGGTTGGTCTAAGCCCCTGAATAAAATCCTCATAACTGTAGGATTGATGAAACTGGACCATTTCAATATTACCATCCTTTACCTCGCCCATTATTTCATAGGCTATTTTCCTGGCGAGAAAGGTCTTACCTACTCCAGGCGGCCCCTGCAATACAATGTTCTTCTTTCTTTTTAATAGGGTGCAGATCTGTGAAAAGGCTTGTTCTTCTAGGAAGGGGCGTTCTTCGTCATTGGCGAAACTGTATTCCTTCTTGCTGGTACTAACCGGTAAATCTTCAAGAGGGATATTCCTGTTATCGATTATTTCACGGATGATGTCGAATTCGTCTTCCGTGAGAGCGAACAGGCTGCCCTGGTTGTTAATAAAAACCTCGCATTTCTGCAGGGCCGGGTTATTTTTTACTTCATTCCAGTGTATGGGTACTTCCAATTTATCGTTCATTGCAAATTCTACCATTTCCTCACCTGCTGCGTTCTTGTAAATACCTCGTGTTACTTCGTAGATTGCCTTTATCTGTTTGGATGGGGAGCTTTCATAACCAATAACCAGGTCACCGGGCTTAACAGCCTGAAAATGCCGGTATATCCTTCGCTTATTCCCCCTTTCATTATAGGTAGTATAACTTTGTTTCTGCCCTTCGTTATGGCTGCTGATACTCCATATTTTGGGGCTGGCATTCAGCCACCAGAAATTGATCTCGCTGGCCGACTCGGTGATCACTTCTTCAATCTCCCCTTTGATCTCACGTTCTATGTCCAGCTCCGTAGCCTCGGTGGTTTTTTCAGGAATATCCTTGTATTGCGTGTTCCCTTCCAGCAAAAACGACAACCCCGGGTTTGATTTTATATATTCTGATAACAAAAAATGCCAGTTCTTCATAGGCTCAAACACGGCAGCTGAAAAAAGGGTCTTGGCCTTCCTGAAAGTGCCAGCCTTGTAATTATAGGGTCTGTTCGTGAGCCATTTGACTTTTCGCTGATGCTTAAACAGCGGTTCACTGCTGTTATAGAAATATTCGCTTTCTATAACGCCTACACCAAGACAGGTGTTGCTTCCTTTGTTTGCAAAAACGAGGTCGCCTGTTTTAGCTGTCTTGAAAAGCCAGATTTCAAAAATATCGTCGTCATACATTCCAGATACTAGTCCTGCTGCTTCGTTTAGTTCTTCGAGAGTATTAATGGTAGAAAAATCTCCAAGCTCTCGCCATCGATAATTGACAGCGGCAATCCCTTCATTAAAAAATCTGTCCCACTCTGAAGCCTGATTACCTGGCGATAATTTAAAATAATTTCTGAGTTGGTTGTTCAGTTGTAGGATCTCTGATCTTTGGTCATTGAAACAGGCCATGATGGTTTCGTAAGATTTCACGGCAACCAGGCGCTCCGGAACCGGTGAGTTTACTAAAGCGCCGGCTTTCATGCCAGCATGCGGGTTCGAAGACAGGTCAATAAAGAATTGATAAGAATCCTGGTGAGAATATTTATGTATTGGGAATAGAGCAATCCATGATCGAACGCTTCCAAAATTTGAGGCGCCGTAAAAGTCTACCCAATGATAATCATAATCTTTAAGGTCAAGGTCTTTGAGCAGTTGTTGGCCTATTTCTTCAAGGTATTGGACAGT
Organism: uncultured Terrimonas sp.; assembly: GCA_964528095.1. Lineage (GTDB taxonomy): Bacteria > Bacteroidota > Bacteroidia > Chitinophagales > Chitinophagaceae > CAZGSG01. The sequence continues at coordinate 4,520 of CAZGSG010000143.1, read as the reverse complement.
TTTATCCAGCGTTTCATCCCGGTACAGGAATACATGGAGCACACTCCATGGTTTTTGCCAGTTAACAAACATGTCTCTTTTACCCTGTCTATAATCTTCCAGTTCTTGCAAATACTTCTCCGGGTAATGGGAAGAAAAATAGGTTTTATTTCTGTTCCGGATTTGTTCTTTAATTTCTTCTATCAACTCGCCCTCTATTTTTCTACCCCGGCTCTGCCTTGCTATCTCAGCCCGAAGGAGGTTCACCGGCTGAAATTTATTATCCTGATCATTGTATTCCCAGTGAATCGCTTCGAGGGTCTCTTTAGGCAAAGCATTCACCGCCTCATACAAGGCTGTTGACTGTTCCGCGTATGTTTTATATAGGTTAGCCTGTTCGACTATGTATTGAAATTTGTTTGTCATATGATGAAAGGTATCCTATTGGCCTAACAAAATAATTGATTTCCGGCTAAAGACAATATTTGAGATAATTAATACCTCACATGGGTAATCATACCCTTTCACGGGATTACAGGAGAAAGATCATTGTTATGTTTAATTTTCAGCATATTTAATTCCTTTAATTTTAGCAAATCTTCTATCCAAGAGTTCGACAATCGTCCAACCGCCCCGACAGTTCTAACAAAAGCCTTGGCAATAGTCAAGGCTTTTGTGTTACAAGTATGTAATGCCCGATCAAGTCAATCTTTATTTAATCCTTAAACGCTGGTATATTAGTAATTTGGAATTGTTTAAAGTCAAACTTATCCAATATTACCTTTGAGTTGAATGAAATGCCGAATTCACACTTTTTCCGGCCTCTTCATTGAATAAATCTGTGCACATATAAATAGAATAGGGGTCAAGTTCTTCAATAAATATTCTAGCATTTTCTGTTACCTTTCTGGTGGGATCAAATAGATGCGACACAAATATTGTGTATGGATTTATCCGTTTTGCCCATCATTGATTTTTAAATGCTCTTTTAGTTTTCCTCAAGTCGGTTAGCTTAGACACTAATTATCACGATGATAAATGTACTATTTGTTGTAAGCCAATCAAAACCGGTTCGCAAATTGTACAGGGAAGGCGCCAAGTCTAACAAAAGTCTTGGTATTACCAGGGCTTTTGTTTTTTATAAATTGTCTCCCCCTATTATCAGAAGTAAGTCTTAACAGCAAATTCAAACTGTCCTATAAAAATCTTCTTAAAGGCACTAATATTATTCTGCTCGTAAAAAATCAACATTGCTTTTTTATATTCAACAGAATCTACTGTTCGAAAAGAAATAGGACAATAGCCATTTGCAATCAAAATTGCATTGCTGACAATACGTGCAGTTCTCTTATTTCCGTCAACAAATGGCTGGATATATGAAAGTAGCACAAGAGATAATAATGATTTTTCAAAAACGTCTTCTCTGCTATTAATCAACTCACACATATCTCTTACCGCCTCCCTTATCTGGTATTCATTATCCAGGGGGCGATAATTAGTGCCTGAAATACCAACTCTCCCCTGTCTAATATTTCGGTCTACACCGAGATCTTTTAAAAGAATGCTATGAATGTCTTCTATTCTTGCTATTGTTAATGGAACAACATAATCAGGGTGCTCAATTATAAATGAAATAGCATCCTTATGATTCAATAACATTGTAGCATCGTCTTTAGGTTTACCAATTGCTACCTCTTTATCTTTTAACAGGCGCTCTGTTTCCAGCAACGAGTAAGTGTTCCCTTCAATTTGGGAAGACTTCCAGCTTAGATCAATAGCAAGTCTTTCAAATTCCTTATTGTATTCAGTTGGAGTGAGTCTGGAAATATTTCTTTTAAATTCCTCTTGAAGCAAATTGAGATGTTTTGACTCATTTTGTGTAAAAACCTTTGCTGAAGGCAACTGTTCCGCTATTAGCTCAAGATTAAATTCAGGTTTTATTGTCCGCTCATCGATCTCTTTTGAGAAGTATTTTTCAACATCTACCGGAGATAATAACATGAAAGAAGATCCAATATAGTATTTCGTGCTTTTCCCTTGCCCTTTAGCTATTACCCAATTCTGAGCAACTAATTGAGATAATGTTCTCTTGGTTGTTGCATAAGCCTTTTTGCCTGAAAATCCTTCGTGAATCTCAAGAGAAGATTTTCCTGGATTATCCCTGATAAACTCCAGAATAGACATTTGATTATCCGATAAAGTTGACATTATTGAGCTCATTTCTTTGCTAAATCTAGCTCAAACTTCTCAAATAATGAGCTCAATTATGGCATTTTTAACCTTCAAGTGAGCTCAATCTTGATTTCTGGCTCATTTTGGGTAAAAATAAAGCTCAGTAATTGGTATTTCTGAGCTTGAAATTATTCATCGCTATGCCCAAAGAATGAATTGCGATCTGTAGGTCAAAACTGCTTATTTACACTTATTAGTGTTGCAGTGTAAAATCACCTTAATAAGATTCTGTTATTCGAACTATATATTGATTTCCAGCAATTCAGAAACGAAAAGGTTAGATTTTTGTCCAGCCCTCCCGACGAAAAAAATAAAAGAGCCTTCAAGTCATTGGGTTTGAAGGCTCTTTTTAGTTCGAAATATCTAAATCAATTCTCTTTTACGCATAACCCATATTACCTTCTGATGATTTCCTTTTCACGCATGATGTTGGGGGTTGTTTGCTGTTGATTTATTTTTCATGCAACCACCCTTACTGCAAAACCAATAATATCGGTAGTTATAATTTTTCATTGAGTATGCTATTAAATTTTTCTTTGTTTGTCGGGTTGACTGTTACAATTTCAAAATTTTTATTGTTATGGATTTTGATGGCTGTTATTGACTCGTATTCTTCAATTGCACGGTCTTCTATCTGGATTCTACCTCGACCAAATATGTGCCTGTTGTTACCATCTTTCTTAATTCCTGTTATCCAATAAATTTCCCCGCTTTCAATATCTTGGCAACCCCCATGCCCATTTCCACTAAATGCATGGCCATTAAAATAAATGGTTTTTCCGGATTTGGAAAATTCAACATATCCAATCCAGGCAGGACCGTCATCGCTGAATCCTGATTTGAGTTCTATATATCTTAATTCCTGTTTCATGGTATCCGTTTTGTGTTAAATATTTCTCTAGCTTGGAAAAATCTGAAAACCACACGCTCCCACCCTTTTCGGAGATCGACATTTGTATCAATGTACAAAACTTATGAAAATCATCAATTGGATTTAATTAAAGTATATCCGTAATTCACTCCGTGATATAATACCAGTTATAAGTCGTTACATTTCAATAAATCATCAAGGATGCAGTCCGACAATTGTCCTGTCTTCCCGACAAAAGAATAGCGATCTGATTTTCAGGTCGCTATTCTTTTGTCGGGAAGACAGGACATTCGAACCGTCTAAGTAAAATTTTTAGTTCAATACTTTATAGCAAAAAATAAGGTTTTAATATTTCTTCTATTTCTACCCGATTACTCATTATCCCTTCTATTTCAAAATGAGTTTTTCGCTCACTTAATGAATAATAAAATGAGAGACTACCTGGCTTGAAGGTGAAACCAAATCTATCATTGTCCATCCACCTACTTTCCTCTGCAAATCTGTAAGCATAATCATACCAACAAAAGTTATTTTTCTCGAAGAGGATAATAATTAGTTTCCGTTCATCAATTGTGAAAATGGCATTGTCCAAGTCTTATTTTCTGTTTTTCAATTAAGATATTTGCATCCGCAAATACCGGCTTAGGTATTGATACCTGTCGTATTCTATTTATCCTTTTTGTTTGAAAAGTATTTTTTAATATAAGTATCAAGGTCAGGCAATGATTTATCCTCAAAAATTTTCACAATTTGCGAAAATTGAATGTATCCATATTTGAAAGGGTCTTGTACTAATTCGTCATAATGCTCTGTAATATATTTCTTGGCATCAACGTTTTCGGGTATAGGGTTTTTGAGTTTTGCAAGCACATTATTTGCCATTTCATAGCATTGTTGAAGTTCTTTATCTTTTCCCTTACTTCTCCAAAATAAAACTGCCAATTCGTTTGCTTGGTATTCCCCGTCATAATCATTTTCAGGAACATTTTCTGTATGATACTGTAAGGCGTGTCCAACTTCGTGAGGCAAGAAAAAACCATAAAAAAACAAAGCAGCTAAGGATTTGCCCCTTTCGGAGCTCCCAGCCATCTCTGTTAGAAATTCTTCCATTGGAGGTCCGCCTACTTCCCAGGTTAATTGGTAAATTTTGTTTGTCTTATGCCTGTATTGTCCCGGCATAAACGTTTTTGGAATTTCTGTTGTAAGCTCTTTGAAACTGAAAGAAGGCTCAATAAGTTTAACCCGTGCTTCAATATCACGAATTAGTTCGTCATTTTGATTTTTCAGCTCAGCCGAATCAGTATAAATTTCAAAATAGTTATTTTGGGCGTTTGCTGTTATAGAAATCCAAGAAAGTAGTAAGATTGATAATGTCCTTTTCATGTATTATAGTTTTAGCATTAATTCATCTTTACCATACATACAACCTGGTCACGAA
>CAZGSG010000142.1:0-14184 GCA_964528095.1 uncultured Terrimonas sp. | reverse complement strand
GACGGTCGATTTGCTCCTGAAATCATAATAGTCCGTTCTTCCTTTGGTATGGCTTTTTTCAAGTATCCTGAATACCGGGCGCCCATTGATCGTAAATACGCCCGCATCTGAACAAAGCTCGGAGATAAATAAATTATTAAACGTTACCCGAACAAAAGAACCGCTCTCGGCTTCGGTTTCAATCTGGTCCCTGTTCTCGTAACAGTAGTAGGTAAAAAATCGCATTTTAAAACAATACGCGCCTTTAATGCCGGTCGATTTATAAAAATTTTCGCTATGTGTTTCTTTGTGCTCGTAATCAAAATAAAAATCATTGTTACCCGAAAGTTTAGCGCCTGTAAAACCAGTAAGCATGTTTTTTATCCAGGCTTCCGCTTTACCAAGATGCTGTTTCATTTTGGTGATGTTGGCCGTACCTCCTTTGATACTGCTAACAAATTCGTCCTGGCTTCTCGCAAAAGAAGAGGGTTTATTTGCGGCCCTGGTATTACAATCCTGGCCAAAACCCGCCTGTGCCAGCAGCAATAAAAACGGAATAAATACTTTCATGGTGAATTGTCTTGGTAAATTATGGTATGGTCAACTATGATACAGCAATAAAAACGAGTAGTGTAGTAACGGAGTAATGCCTGTTCGAACAAGTCCTGTATGGAAAACTAATATGCGCCTGTAAATCTGCAGTTCTTCTTCAACTATTCTCTCCCTTAAAAACAGGATATTTCGGGGAATATCAAAAATCCTGTTTTTAAGGGAGAATAGTTGATTTAAGTTATTCCATCTTTATACCCGTCATTGACCTGTAAAGAAAAGCAGGAAACTCCCTATTTGTGCCCCGCTGACAACCCTGCAACAGATTCTCATTTTAAAAAACACAATCGCTGATCATGAAAAAAATATTCCTGTTTTGTTTGTTTTGCATATGTATTGGAGAAGTAGTTGCACAAAAACAAAGTTTTGACCTTGCCAGTTTCGCAGCGCCAAAAAGCTGGAAAAAACAGGTCAGCGAAAACGCAATACAGCTATCGAAACAGGATACAACGAAAGGAATATACTGCCTGATCATCCTGTACAAAGCAGTACCGGGCACGGCTGCTCCATTGGAGAATTTTGAACTGGCCTGGACCTCGCTGGTAAAAGAAATGGTAACCGTTTCCGGTAAACCGGAGATGCAGGCACCCGAAATAAAAAATGGATGGGAGACACAAAGCGGTTATGCGCCATTTGAAAACGAAGATGGCAAGGGGATTGTGGTACTGGCGACCGCAACCGGGGCCGATAAAATGGTGAATATGCTGATCCTCACCAATACAGATGTATATGAAAAGGAAATGAGTGCATTTTTAACATCACTTAGCTTAAAAAAAATAACCACAACGGCAAAGAGTCCCTCCCAATCTGGTAGTGCAGCCGATAACAGGGTCATCAATACCTGGACGCTTGTTAGCAGTGACCAGAATGCCCATCTGGTGAATAATGCTGTTGCCGGGTATATCCGGCGCCAGTATATTTTTAATAGCAATGGCACGTACAAACATTATGTAAAAACATTCTCCTTTTTTGCCGACCTGCTATTGACAAAAGAGACTGGCACTTATACCGTTAACAGAAATACAATCATGATTACGCCACAAGAAGCCATCATCGAATCATGGAGTAAAAAAGATAATCGTGATCAATGGGGGAAACGCCTATCCTCTCAAAAAGCGGTCATGGAAAAAACAAGTTATCAATTTACGATTGAGTACAATGCTACGATCAGCGAAACACAGTTGATATTACAGGCGGATAAAGCCACTAAAAGAGATGGGCATTTTCACCAGGATAATAAATGGTTTTATAAGTTGCCGACACACGATTATGATTTCATAAAGCTGCCCGGCTGATCAAGCAATTCATTTTATTGAAGATACTGCCAACTAATACCCGCCATCTTAAAGTGGTTTTAACAAGGTTACACGGAGGAATTGAAAGTATTGGTCTGAAGGTGTTTTTAAAACCGGAGCCACGGAGGGTTAAAAGAAGATAATATATTTCTTACTCATCCGTGCTTCCCTATTCTTAAGTTGGATTTTAAACGAGACCAGGCATATAGTCCAACACGAATAAAATGTCTAATCACCCGTGATTGCGTGTTAAAACAAAGTTTAGCAAACCACTCATTGGCCGCCTGGTCCTGTTCGTAAAAGCTCCTGCCTTTTGTAAAATCCAGCTCAACGCCGTAAAATCAACTTCTTTTTAGCAGGAAATATTTGCCAGATAAATATTTTGCTCTACATTTGTAGAGAATACTACATAAACATAGAGCATATGCAATTATCCAAGTCAGAAGAACAGTTAATGGAGCTTATCTGGAAACACGAGAAAGTGTTTATGAAAGATCTGCTGGAAAACCACCCCGCTCCCACACCGGCAACTACCACAGTAGCTACCTTGTTAAAAAGAATGCAGGACAAGGGATATGTCGGGTATACGCTGTTCGGAAATTCCCGCCAGTATTACGCTCTTGTAAAAAAAGAGGATCATTTCAAAAAGCAGATGAAAGGAATTGTGAAAGACTACTTTAGTAATTCGGCCCTGCAATTCGCTTCTTTTTTTACTACCTCGGGAAACCTGACCACTACAGAGTTAGAAGAGCTAAAAAAAGTTATTGATCAGCAAATTAAAAAAACTAAAAAGTGATACAATACTTCTTTTATTCATCGCTTTGCAGCGGTTTATTGCTGTTGGTTTATAAACTGCTCCTCGAAAAAGAAAAGATGCATCTGTTTAACCGGTTTTACCTGTTGCTGGCTGTTGTTTTTTCTTATACCGTACCATGTATCATTGTACGGGAAACCCTGGTACCGGGCGTTGCTTCAAAACAGTTGAGCCAGGTAGAAAACATCATCACCGCTTCTGCCGCCGCGACAAACGCCCCGGGCTGGCAATTGATAGCCCTTTGTATTTTCTGCCTGGTAACTATTGGTTTTTTCGCCAGGCTTGTTTACAACCTGTATCAGTTTACTTCGAAAATCACTACCAGTAACAAACAACCTTATCAAAACGCGGTTCTAGTTCTAACCGAAGAAGAACAGGAGCCATATAGCTTCCTTCAATACATCTTTATCAAAAAATCCGCTTTTGAAAATGGTGGCGTCGAAAAAGAAATACTGTATCATGAACTGGCGCATGCCAGGCAGCGCCATAGTTATGACATTTTGTTTATTGAACTGGCCCGGTGCTTTTTTTGGTGGAATCCCCTCCTTTATTTTTATAAAAAATCCATTCAACTGAATCATGAATTCCTTGCTGACGAGGCGGTCATTCATTCATTTGACAATGTATACTCTTACCAAAGCCTGTTGCTCGATAAAATAAGCGGACAAAAGACGGTGAGTATGGCAAGCCTGTTTCATTTCGGAGCCACAAAGAAAAGGCTGATCATGATGAGGAAATCTACATCGTGGAAAATCAGCGCTATTAAACAATTCGCTGTACTTCCCGTAGTGCTGGTATGCCTGTTTATGTTTGGTAAGCATGTTGTACTACCAAAAAAGATAACAGATCAACTGACTCCGGCGCAGCTGGCAAATAGCATTAGCATACCCACAACAGGTAATGAAAAATCAACAGGGAAAGCTACCACTGTGACGGTTCGTAAAAGCTTATCCGTAAGACCGTTGACCATTGCAAATACGAATACACAACACTTATCACAACTATCACCGCTAAATAATAAACTGGGGAATCTTAAAGGAAGTCTCGGTCAGTTAAGCCCCATGACCGGCCGTTTAAAAACTCAGCCTTAGCATTATCATATAGCATAATAGCAATGGAGATCCGGTTAAAAACCAGAAAGATCTCCAAGGGGATTCGTATGTCAATTTTTAAAAATAATAGTATGAAAGCATTTTTTTTATTACTCATTGCAGGCCTGTGCATGACGGTGACAAAAGCCCAGGTCGCCGATCCCGTTGCCAATAGCATCGTAAAAGACAGCATTATAGCAAAATTCAACAGGGCGGATCTGAAAGGAATTTATGCAATGGCCGGCGCGGGATTTAAAGAAGATATTACGGAAGAGCAACTGGTCAACCTATTGAAAGGAGCTGCCGCATTAGGCAAAATCGCATCCAGCGAATTTATAAATAATGATACGGGCAATGTATCATCCTACAAACTGGTATTCCCTAAAAAATCATTGTTGTTAAATATAAGGGCGGCATCCGCGCTCAGTTATGACAATTTCGGTTTAAGCTTTTACAAGCTTCCTGTTATCCGTAGCAGGAAACAATTTTTGTCTGACAATGCGTTAAAGACGCGTCTTGACAGCGTGGTACAGGATGCCGTCACTCCATATATGAGCAATAAAAATGTAGCGGGGCTTTCTGTTGGTGTGCTGCAGAATGGTAAGCTGTATACCTATAATTTTGGCGAAACGAAAAAAGGAAGCGGAAAGATCCCGACAGCCAGTACAATTTATGAAATTGGCTCTGTTACAAAAACATTCACCGGTATACTCCTGGCAAAAGCTGTGGTGCAGGGAAAAGTAAAGCTGGATGATGATATCCGGAAGTATTTACCCGGCAATTATCCCAACCTGGCATTCGCAGGCGTTCCTGTTCAGTTGGTGCATTTGAGCAATCACAGTTCCCGCTTGCCATCTCAGCCAAAAATCTCTGGCACCAATGAAGACCTTTTCAGCCCCTCCATACAATTTACCGATAAAATGCTGGAGGATATCCTGCATACTATTGTATTGGATACCCTACCGGGGACCCGGAGGGAGTACTCCAATTTCGCGGTTGGTTTATTGGGAATTATTCTGGAAAAAATTTACGGACTGGAATATGAGGCGTTATTAAAAAAGAATATTCTCCGTCCCTATGCCATGAAACAAACCAGCATAGGATTATCAGCGCCGGATTTTAAAACATTCGCGCAGGGTTATGATGTGGAAGGAAATCCTGCTCCATACTGGCGAAACAGGATCGCCGAACCGGATGGAGGAATACGGTCAACAACCCATGACATGCTTTTGTACATGAAAGAGCAACTGAACAAAAAAGATAGCGCGGCTTCGCTTTCTCATAAAATTAGTTTTGGTGATAACAAGAGGGGGACGGGTCTGAACTGGGGGATCTCGACAACAAAGGAAGGCTTTTTACGGTGGACACATGATGGAGGCACCGATGGATTTACATCGCTTTGTCTTATTTACCCGGGGCTTAATTCCGGCATTATCCTGCTTACCAATAATGGTGACCATGATGATCCCTCTTTTTATGATATAGGAAAATTGATTTACGCAAGCTGGTTGAGATGATAATTAAGACTGGTTATCAGATCGTTTACCCGCGCTAGAGACGCAATGCACTGCGTCTCTAGCGCCGTGGTTTTCCTCGTAAAATTACCACAGGGCCTTATTATGCTATACAGATCACTATAAATTACAACAATTTTTTATTAGTTTGGCTCCCCAATCAATACCTGTATGAAAAAGGCTTTTCCGTTTTTTCCCGCTTCCCGCATTGTATCAAGCTTTGGTCTTAGCATCACTCTTTTCTTTTTAAGCACCTGCTTTATTCAATGCAGTAAACAATCCTCTCTTAGACTTGATGATAGTGAAGAAGTTTTCCTGGCAGGCATGGAAATGTCCGGCCCGGGAGGAACAGGTGTGGCGAAGATCTGGACGAATGGAGTGCCGGTTTCATTGAGCAATGGGTCCTCTTTTGCTGAAGCGTATGGGATAGCTGTTTCGGGTTCGGATGTGTATGCCTGTGGTTTGGAAGTGATAGGACCCGGTGGTACCAGCGTGGCCAAGTTATGGAAGAATGGCGTGGCCACTTCGCTGACCGATGGTTCCTATAGCGCGTTCGCCAATTCCATGTGCATCACCGGAACGGATGTATATGTAGCTGTTACAGGCCAGGCTATGCCGCAGGATTCGGTGTTTTCAAAAATCTGGAAGAATGGCTCAATGACAGCGCTGGATAATGGCAGTAAAGGCGCCGCTATCTATTCCGTGTTTGTCGCGGGAGGAGATGTATATGCAGGTGGCATGGAACCGATTGCTCCGGGAGTAGGCGCTGCTATTTTCTGGAAGAATGGCGCGGTGGCTACCATTGGTGATGGTGTGAAGACCTCGGTGATCGATGCCATTTATGTGTCGGGTGCCGATACCTGGGCTTGTGGACATGGAGAGAACGCCAGTGGTCAAGCGGTGGCCAGGCTTTGGAAAAACGGGGTGCAGGTGCCGCTGACGGATGACACTTATGCTTCCGGCGCTTCCGCCGTGTATGTGTCGGGTACGGATGTATATGTATGCGGTTATATAAGAGAGGCGAATGGCATCAGTATCGCCACGCTTTGGAAAAATGGTATTCCTGTTTCTTTGAGCGATGGTGAGCATGAGGCTACGGGCAAGGCTGTGTTTGTAAAAGGCACTGATGTATACGCTGTTTTTAATGATGTAAATGACAGTGGCATCTCGGCTGCCAATCTCTGGAAAAATGGTGTGGTAACGACGGTGACAGATCGCACAAAAGACGCGTGGATCAATACGATCTATGTGCGGTAGGTTGTAGGAGGTTCCGGTATTTTACACAGTTGATTAGCTTCTTTATAAAATCCATACCGACAACGGGTTCTTTGGTTGTTGTGGTACCCTGTGAAATTATTTTTCTCTAAAATGCCGTGAATTAATACCAACTGGCTTAAAGTGGTTTTAACAGAGTAACCCAGAGAAATTGAAAGTATTGGATCCGTGCCTCCTTATTTTGAATTTTACTATTGAACGAAATCAGGAATATAGTTCTGTGTAAATAAAAAGAATGATTACCTGTATCAGCCGCCATGCGCCTACGCTGAAGCTTTGGCGCAAGCGTAAGCTTTATAGAAGGCGGGCTCCGTGTTAAAATAAGTTTTCGCGAGCCCCCCAACGAAAGATGATTATAGTATTGATTTAAATAATCATTTAGATGCCTGGTGTTTCGGTTTTATCAGCTTCGTCCTGATCCCGGGCAGCAGATGATCTTATCGTTCCACATATAATCACGCTATTTTCTGTCTTTGATTTGATACGTTTTATACTTCTTCAGATATTCTTTTATCACCCTATTATAACACGTTCTCCTTTTTCAAGTTTTTTTGCATATGCTTTTTTCTTTACCCGATCCCCTTACTATAGATTGTGCATGTGCTACAGCTTCCGCAAATACACCTTGTCTTGATTTTTGCAGTTTAAACAGCTTCACGTTACTTATATCAGGATAAGCGCTTATCTCGGTGTCAAAAAAGTAATACTTCGCCACCAGTTCCTTCCTATTCCACCACCTATATCTTCCAGTAAAAATCTTTTGGGTTCTGGCCATATGCGGATTTTATAAGTTAGAGAGGTATACTAATGCGGTGGCAAAAGCACAGAAAAGTCTGATAACAGACGTTTATCCTGCGTTCATCCTACGTTTACCTCACGTATATTCTACGTATAATTTTAATACCTCTTTCTGGGTCAATGGACAAACTCCTCCCCTACCCTACCTGTTTTATTTTCCGATACAGGAGAAACATAATTCACTCTCAGTCGGTTATCATCAGCGAAGTACAACAGGGATACAAATTATCGTTATAAATATTCTACTCCAAAAAAGCTACAATTTCTAAGAAATTGAAAGTCGGTTAAATAAAAATCGCTTGCGGTGAAATGTCTCCAATTCTGTTCTCCTGTTTTCCCAATTTTTATTACCCAAATTAAGCAGGACGACATTTCGTCCTTTTCAGGCCTTATAGTAATTATATGTAAAATTTACTACCTTATATTAAACTATTCTAATGAAAAAGAGACCATTAGCCAGGATCAAAGCTATTAAACAACGATTTGATATTACCCCTTGGTTTAGTCATATTGAGCACCTAAAAGACATGGATGTTTTCTTTCAGGACCTTCATAAGAATAAGTCAATCGTTGATATCAAAGCCTATGAATATATACCGGTCACTATCGTGTCATGTTATCAGTCATTTCTCCGCGTTACCATCCAAGAAATACTCAAGCTGGGGGATCCCTACATGTCCAATAGTAAAAAGTTATTAGAGGTAAAAACCTTAAAACTGGAAGTGGACGATTTACAAGAAATTAATCATCAAGAAATTAACCTTCCTGAGATAATATCACATAGTTTTTCTTTTAATAGCTTGGAGTCAATTAATGTTGTTTTATCAACAATATTAGGGGAGAATTTTCTTACTTCGTTCAAAAAGTTTAATTATGAAGCATACCCGGAAAAGCAAAAAAAGATAACCCCGTTTCAGGAAAATAGAGACTTTATTATTAAAGATGTTTCTTCAACCTATAAATTAAGACATATTTATTGTCATGAGTTCATGTCATTGATAAAGACAGATGTATCTACCCTGTTACGATATCTGAGCAACAGTATAGTATTTCTTGAAGCTCTAAATGTCTACCTAAATAATGTAATTAATAAAAGTCGATATTCTTTACAGAGATCAAAAATAAAGCATCCAGATCCTAAGAGAAGTTTTTTCGAAACCGAAGAACGTTTAATTAGTTTACTAAAGGATATAATTTATGCTCCAGATGCAATGGGACTTGACAATCGCGTTCTCGACGAAACGCTAACAGTAGAAATGCAACTTTGGAAAAAATACAGGCAAAAACAGGCAAAGCAACTATCAGAATTCTATCTTACGTCCACATCTCGCTATAAAGAAAGATATTGGGAAATTATGGAGAGCTTGACAGAGGAAAAAATACATAATCTTGAAATCCTACATCAAGATTCCCTTAGTTGGTTAAGAAAGCTAGAATCGATTGAACATTTTTACTAATAAATGGCATTTTAAACAATATATACGTCAGATTCAAGATAAACTTTATTACTTCCTAATACAGAAAATGCTTTCACCTGACTTTCAGTTCCTTCTATGATTCGGGCAACAAATTAGCAACAAGAAAAATGAAACAAAGACAAAAAAGAACAAAGTCCTTTTGAAATAAAAAACCGGGCTCGCCAATGATCTACCGTCGTAACGACTTGCGCCCCCAGTGGCAACCCAGATATTAAAAGCCGGTGTAGCCGGAACAGCCAGGTTTTTCCAATGAGGCGTTAAGGGTGGAGTGTTGCAGATGATCTCGATGAACTGGGCACTACTGTACGTTCGGTTCGTTGTTCAGCATTTGCGATGTTCACCACTATCTATGAGTTACTTTATATAAGGAACCCGGCTGTTAACCGGGCTCTCTGTGTTTCGATCTTAGCGTGCTTTTTTCTTTGGATCCGCTTTCTTCTGTGCTGAGCTTTTCTTTTTTGTAGGCTTATTCTTCCTGGGTTCAGCGTTTTTTTTCGACATACAATTAAATTTTAGGTTAGTGAATTATTTACTTATGGGTGCAGGGTGTTCTCTTCCTGTTTTTCATGTTTTCCCATAAGTAAACAAAGATATGCCTATAATGGTACTCTTTCCTGTATTCTTGCTCATGCGGTAAAAGTACAAACGGTACAAATCCTGTAGCGCCTTGTTAATAAAAACTCTTCGCTGTAAATAACTGAACAAAAAGGAGAAAAGAAAGTCCACAGGAGATGTAAAAACCAGGCATTAAGAACAAGGCAAATACCTTTACGAGTTTTTTCATTTATCATTTAGTTTCGGGCAAGTTTGCAAATGTTCATTGTTATTCGATCCGCCTTTTTTCAAACGGGACGAAATTGACACATGTTTACTACCTAACAAGAAATATACAAAAGAAGAAATTGAAAATGAGGCGATCAACTATATCATTCCCGGCCGAAAAAATAATTTTTAGCCCGCAATAAATGTGTAAAGAAAGAAAAACAAACAAAAGAAAAAGATTGGCAAACAGGTAAAAGAAAAAACTGATAAATCGAACTAAGAACAAACAAAAAACTACTTTCCGATACAGAATATGCCTTGAGTTGACTATCAATACCTAATACATCTCCGGTATCAAAATGGCAACGGAAATACGTTAAAGAAGATTAAGAAAGAACAAAATCCCTTTAAAAAAAGAAAATCTGGAAAGCTAATTTCTTTGCTTAAGCCGATTTGATGCATAAATGCCTGTTATCCCAAAACAATATTCTTCAATCATCTCGCCATCTTTCCAATGCTCGAGTGTCGTCATTGCAACATTTATTTATAGGTTGACTACTTTTACCACTTTCCGTTGGCATAAGCCTACTATCAAAACAAAAAAAGTTGCTGGCGCTTCCATACTGAAACTAAATTGAATTATTGATGGTGATAGTTCCTCAGTCTGTCCACTGTATACTTATTATGCCCTCAAATAACTACTTAATTTTTTTGGGCTCCAAACCAAAAAACCATGCCTTAGCTTCGGTTTCCTTTCGTCTCGATATACCTATTTCAGTCCCATTTGTTAAAACAAAATTCCCCTTTGTTAAGGCTTTAATATGGAACCCATTCACCAGGTGTGAACGATGGCATCTGTAAAATTTTTTATCTATAAGTATCTCTTCGAAATAAGCTAAGTTCTTTGACGACAATTCCTTCTTACCCTTTGACAAATGAATAATGCTGTAATTGCGTTCGCCTTCAATATGTGTAATTTGTTTCAATGGCAAACGCAATGTGCCATTTTGCTGCGGCAATATCAATTTTTGCTCTTCGAAGTTTTGCACGTTGAGATTGAACAAGGCGTTCTTCACCCCCATACTATGGTTGGCAGACTTCAGCACTCGTCTTACTGCTTCATTCAATTCATTTTCGTTAACTGGCTTAATCAAATAATCAATAGCATTAAATCTGAACGCTGTAATTGCATAGTGACTGTGAGAAGTGGTAAATACAGTCTTAAAATTGATTTTTTCCAACTGCCGAAGGAGCTCAAAACCGGTCATGTCGGGCAATTCAATGTCGAGGAAAACAACATCAGGTTTTACAGACATAATCTGTGATAGGGCGGCTTTGCCGGTTGTCGCAATGCCGGAAACGGTAATGCTGTTTGCATACTCGTTGAGCATATCCCGTAACACCGAGGCCATAAAGGCATTATCTTCTACAATTAAAGCTTTTAATGATTTCATGAAATTATTGCTTACCTTTTTTACAAGATCAAATACCGTTCGATAATTAAAGTTACCTCTTGATAATCCGAATAGGCTCTTTTTTAGGACTACGCGGTAGCTTACAAGGTATTTGCTTTTAACCTAATAACTGAAATGATGAAAGTACATAAAAGGCGAATAGATGTAAAATACTTTCTGATCGTCGTTGGGATGTTTTATTGTATTCAGCTGGATGCCCAGGCCAGGACCGATAATGAACTATATGCATCGTGGAAAGATCAATCGAAACCTGAAACAATAAGATTACAAGCAGTATGGCAGAGAATGGATTCCGATTCCCTACCTGGGCAGGCGCCTGATTGGTGGGAGAAATGGAAAAAGGAAATAAAAGGAGCCATTGAGATGGCGATAAAAAACAGCAAAACGGAGTACTTGCCGCTATTCTATATGACTACGTTAGAGGATTGCGGTCAGAACAATGATTGTATCTGTACTACGGCAAAAAAAGTTATAGAAAGTGCAAAAGTGGCAAACGCCTCCAAAGCGCGCTTCGTTTTCTATGCGTACTTCGCTTTATACTATAATCACTGCGGAATGGACGTAAAAGAAGAAGATGTCCTCCATGAATTTAATAAAGTAAGAAGTACGCTTTCCAACACTTCTGCCGATCGTAAAATACTCCAGGAAATAACGTTTGCTTTAGGCGAATGGTTGGCAATTAAGCAAAAATACCCAACAGCATTGACCTATCTCCTGGAAAGCCTGCACCTATCGGAAGACTTACATTTACTAGACATTTCCTATGCCAGCACCAACGAAAAACTTGGGCAGATCCATACCCAAATAGGCAATTATAAAGAAGCAGAAAAATACATTGACAAAAGCCTTGAGGCTGCTCATGCGCAAAAGGATACATTTCATTTAGGCAGTACCTATGTAGGCAAATCGAATTTGATGATCAAACTAAAAGATCAGGTCAGCGCCCAACGCTATATCGATTCTGCCTTGTACGTTATGAAAAATGTCAAACACTGCGAGCCTTGTTACAATTATGCAAAAACGTTAGACGCAGCCATTAAGAATTTGTCCGGCAATTATGCTGGAGCGTTGGCAGAACTGAAGGAGATAGAATTATTTTATAACGGGAAAGATAGAGCCCACAAGCCTGAACCCATTTTTTTTACTGAAAAAGCAAGAGCTTATTTGGGTCTGAAAAAATATGATAGTGCCATCAACACACTCATCGCTGTGAAAGTTGAAAAACAAATGTATAACCGGGATATATCCGATCGCTACGAATTGCTCTCCGAGGCGTATGAGGCGATAGGAGATTACAAAAATGCACTGACAAATTATAAATTACATGTGCAGGCCGAAGATACCATAGCCCTATGGCGAAATAGTAGCGAAGTAACAAGGATCGAATTAGAGAACCAGTTTACCCAAAAACAATTAAAATCCAAACTCGATTTTCAAGCCCAATTAAATCGACAAAAGTTAACCCGAAACTGGATGATCATAATAGGCGTATCAGCTTTGTTGCTTGCTGTAGGGTTGTATACCAGGCTTCGGTTTACCAGGAAAACGCAAAAAATATTACAACAGAAGAACGAGATCATCGAAGTAGAAAAAGAAAAGGCACAGGCCAGCGAAAAAGCCAAACACCAGTTTTTGGCCAATATGAGCCATGAAATTCGCACTCCTATGAATGCTATTAAAGGCATGACCGATATTTTAATCAGACGCCATCCCAATGAAGATCAAAAGGAATACCTAGAAGGCATTAAACAATCGTCTGAATCTTTGCTGGTAATTATTAATGACATACTGGATATTTCAAAAATAGAAGCAGGTAAAGTGGAACTGGAACATGAAGTATTTTCTGTAAACGAATTGCTAAATAATGTACACTCCATTATGCAATTCAAAGCCGAAGAAAAAGGCCTTGAACTGAAAAATGAAATGGCCCAAGAAAAACTTACTGTGAAAGGAGATGCGAACAGGTTGCGGCAAATCTTACTTAACCTGATCGGCAATGCCATTAAGTTTACGGAAAAGGGGTTGATAACTACGACCGTTCAATCAAAAAAGGACGAAGGAAAACTGGATCTGCACTTCACCGTTTCTGATACAGGCATTGGAATCGATGAAGATAGAATGGACAAAATATTTGAATCATTTAAGCAGGCTTACAGTGATACATCACGCAAATATGGTGGTACTGGCCTGGGATTAAGTATCTCCAAAAAACTCGTAGAACTTCATAATGGAACTCTTTGGGTGAAGAGTGAAAGAGGCAAAGGCAGCCAGTTTCACTTTATCATTCCTTATGATCCGGCTGACAGAGCCATGGAGACTTCGCAGGACGAAGGAACCAATGTCAATGTAGCCGGCGAGCTCAAAGGAATTCGTATCCTGCTGGTAGAAGATAATCAATTTAACGCGGTAGTGGGGCAGGAAGAATTGCAAGATGCAATTGAAATCGTCACTGTAGAGCTGGCTGAAAATGGATTAATTGCAGTAGAAAAACTAAAGTCATCTGCATTTGATATCATTCTCATGGATGTTCAAATGCCAGTGATGAATGGTTTTGAAGCCGCGAAAGGAATTCGAAATTTAAACAGTGAAAAAGCAGATACACCAATCATTGCTATGACAGCCAATGTGCTTAAAGAAGAAGTTGATCTGTGCTACCAGGCAGGGATGGATGATTTCATCGGAAAACCTTTTGATACTAAAGAACTATTGAATAAAATTTTTAAACTAGTCAATAAAACAGTATGAATAAGAAACAACCAATCATTTATATTGTAGATGATGAACCATTATTAGCTGAAATGCTGACGGATTATTTAAAGGACCAATATGTACATTTTAATATCCAATCTTTTCCAACAGGGGAGTCGTGTTTGCAAAGATTTGAAGAACAACCAGACATTGTAGTATTGGATTATTATTTGAATTCCAAAGAAAAAGATGCTGCAAACGGCATCGATATCCTGAAAGAAATTAAAAAGCAAAACAAAGCTCTGCCAGTCATTATTTTATCAAGCCAGGAAAGTTATGGAACCGCAGCAAAAACCATTATGCATGGCGCTGTTCATTATGTTATAAAAGGCCAAGATGCCTTTGA
>CAZGSG010000141.1:0-14276 GCA_964528095.1 uncultured Terrimonas sp. | reverse complement strand
ACGCTGAGGCTTCTTTATTTTAAATTATATCCAAACAGAAAGCTGTTAGGATCTCTATACAAACAATACGATTTTCAAGTTCGTCAGAACTTTCATAATATATTATTGCCTGGTCACACAGACAAAAGATCTTATGGTGGTTTTGCCGAGGGTGTTCACCTCTTCCCATTCCGAACAGAGAAGTTAAGCCCCTCATGGCCGATGGTACTGCACAACAATGCGGGAGAGTAGGTAGCTGCCATATTTATTAAGAAAGCCTTTCAGTGCAAACTGAGAGGCTTTTTTGTTTTTGGGGTTTTTGGTTTTTTTTAGATGATATTAGATATTGGATGTTTGATGTTTGGGGTTCAGGGTTTATGGCTCGACCCCTGGAATATTGGATCCGGGATGAGTATTGAATGTCTTGCCATGAGGTTTCCTGATTTATAATGTATTAAATGCCCTTTGGCGAATGCCGGAGGGCATTTTTTTGCCTAAGAGGCTTGTTGGATTGAGCAGGAGGTTTATTGGGTAAAGAGGGAAGGAGATTGGTAGGTTGCAAGCTGGGGTACGAGACATGTTAACTAGTATGCTTGTGTCTTTATTAGTGAGCGCCTTTCGGTTAATGCCGGAGGCTATTTTTATGCCCTGGACTGAAGTCCGGGGCAAGGGATGGGGGACGGTTAGAATATTGTTTCGCGCGTCGTTTGGGCAGAAGGAGTGCAGACTTGATTTGCAGATTTCCTCATTTATGATTGTAGATGGGTTTAAGGAAAAGTGCGGATTATTGAACGAATCGTCCCCCATCAATTGCCCTGGGTTTTAACCCAGGGGGAGTTAATCAAAGAAAATCAATCGTGCCAACTAGCACCCTTTCTAATTTAAAAATTGGGTTAAAAAAAGCATATAAAGCACTAGTAAAATTGAAATAAACTAGCTTACTTTAAGAAGCTTGGAAATTGCTTACCTGGGGGTGAGGTGGCGAAGCTTTGGGGTTTGGGGACTTAAAGGTATTGTGTTAGCTTAATGAACTAACGAATTTGAAGAATAATAGATTTCTAGGGATAACTCTTTGAAAGGAGGGTGGGAGGGCCATTAGGATAATAATTATGTTGAAAACAATCGTTCAATATTCCTGGCAACGGATCCTGCTTAGGACTGTTTTTATTACTATACTAGCATTTATTTCCTTTTGGTTAGCATGGGCCGTTGAGGAAGGGTCTTCTAAAAATGATCTATTGCTACTAATTGCGAAAAGCGTTTATATCTTTATTTTTCCGACACATATAATTTTCGACAAGTATATGGATTTGACAATGTTTATAGTGGGTATTCTTCTTAACGCAATCTTTTACAGTCTAATTATTGAAACATTTGTTGTAATCTTTAGACAGTATAAGTCACGGCGAGGTAGCAGTACGCTATAGATACGAGAAGCTATGGTAAAAAGGCTCTTCGGCATCGCCAGATTTTAGCTACTGTACCTGGTTGAGAAGTGTTCTTCAGTTTAAGTGGAAGACATTACACAGTTTCATATGCACACAAGGGTTCACTGGGTTTTTCAATATAAAAATGATGCAAGCCTTGGTATTATGGCCAGACCAAGGGGAGGTGAGTGGCTGGAAGACGAAATTTCATCGTTGAAAAAACAAAATATTGGGCTTCTGGTTTCTTTATTGGAAAAACAAGAAGTTGATGAACTGGATCTCAAGCAAGAAGAAAGGATATGTTATCAAAAAGGGGTAGAGTATTTTAACTTTCCTATTTCAGATAGAAATATTCCGTCAAATGCGGCTAAGGTGGATGACTTGATTAACAGAATAAATGATAAAATCAAGACTGGAAAATCTGTGGCAATACATTGCAGAATGGGGATTGGAAGAAGTTCCATAATTGCGGGCTGCGTATTGCAGTTGGCTGGGTTTAAAACCACCGAGATAATTGAACTTATTTCTAGAATAAGGGGGCTGAGAGTTCCTGACACGCAAATGCAAGTTAAATGGTTGCGTGATCGAGAGTAAAACGGCTATTTAATTTGTGCTTGTCGAAAGCCCATACTTTTTTAAAGTTGAAATGGTATTAAAAAGATGATCTTAGAAAGCCATGTCATCAACTACTATGCGACCTGCTAAATTGAGACACTGGTGATATGATAAAAGAAATTAGTTTCAAATCGAGTTATTCGATCTTTTTTTATCTCTCCCTGATTTCTTTCTCAGCAGTAGTTGATTTTGCTCTATACAAGTTTTTTATTGGCGATTTGGATCTCTATACTTTTCTATTTCTGACATTCTTGGGATTTGCAATTAGCTATTTCTTTTCTTTCAGGCTCGATTGTCAGATCAATTTGAATTGAGATAAACTGGGAATAAACTACTTATTGCCATTTAGAAAATCTCTTTTTATTAATACTAAACAAATTGTAACGTTTGATAAGCATGAAGATGTGGAAAATCGATATTACAAAAAAAATATTTATCCAAACGAAGTCCGGAAGTTATCTTGTTAGATATAACATTTCCGTCACCTCCGATCAATTTTTTTTAACATTACTCAGTAAATTCATAGCAAAATAGATCCGGGGTAACATTTGTTTCGATCAACATAGGCTTGTTCTATAGCCCTGTCCGGGCACTTCGTTAATTTGACCTTTCATAAATCCTGCTGTTATCGACAATTATGCGCATATCTTTTATTCTGACAATAGCTTTGATATCATGTTCAAGTCAGGAGCTTTACTATAATAAACAGTTTTACGAGAATATTTCTTCTATGGTTATTCCTGAAGATGCGAGAATTTTGGAGTCAATCGACAATGGGGAGTTCGTTACGGCTACAACATTTTTGTTAAACAAAGAGGAGCTTTTAACTTTTGCTCAAGATTATGGGTTTAAATCTTCTGGTGATAATATGTCTTTAGGAATGCTTAGCATGTCGTACCTCGAAAAGGACAAACCTGACTTTGAGAAAAGGGGAGATTATCTTTACAGGAGTGGCCAAAAAGGTAAAAATTCATGGATTTATATAATTGATTTAAGAAACGGACTATTGTGGGCTGAGATAGGTTATCCGGATGCTGGCGGTACTTAAAATAAATATAGAAACGAGGTAACTCGCAACTGGATGATCCTTTCTGCTCGCAAGACAAAGTATAGTTTATTGAGAACTTCGTGTTCTAAAATTGAAATCACTCAAAATTAGCTTAACCTTAGAGCCAGCGACATTAATACTCAATATGAAATTTCGTAGTAATATGCACATGGATGGATATCTCGCAAAATTCAAATATGATGTTTGGAAGACCGATCTAAGGCTACCTGGTCAGCTTTTAAAGGGTATAGAGAGCGAATTCTTAGTAGATAATGATTGTGTCACTTTAAAGGGGTTTTCTAATAATCACCCACCTCCACTATTCAAAACTGATCTTGAAAAATGCGAATGGGAATATAATGAAACGCATTTCCATTCGGATATGTTTATTGAAATTCCTAGTAATGAAATTGAATATTTACAGATTGCGATTGAATCTGGGAAGAGACTTGCGACGAGACTTCGTAGCATTTTTAAAGAACAAAATTTTCGCGTAATCATATCATTTTACGAAACCGAAAAGATAAATGATGAAGTTGAAATTTATGGTAGTAGCACAGTTAGATTTTACCAGATCAGACCTGGCTGTGAAGAAATCATGCGCTGTCAAGATTTAAATGACTTTGCGCAAGACGCTGTAATGGAAATCGAATAGCTTTGACCGCAAGATTTTTTCGACATGCTGCTATTTTTAAGTCGGCAGCCTATTGGATTAGCCAGGTCTTCGGAAGAAGTACTTAAACCAAAAGATGTCAGTCTGCGACACTTACCGCTTCCAACTCTCCTTAAGAATGTCTGAACTTTAAAAGAAATACCTGGAATAATCTTCATAGTGAAAATAGTTGCAATCTCAGATACGCACGGCCTGCATAATAACCTGGCCCTTGGATCCGGTGATATTTTAATTCATGCGGGCGATGTTTCGAATAAAGGCGAAAAACAAGAGGTAAAGGATTTTCTCGGCTGGTGCGAAAAGCAGGACTTTGTTAGCAAAATATTTATCGCCGGTAATCATGATTTTTTTTCGAAAAAGAATCGGACTTGGAAATTGAAGAACTTATTCCTAAGGGGGTACAGTATTTAAAAGATAGCGGGACGCTTGTAAATGGAATTAAAATCTGGGGATCGCCCGTGACTCCCTGGTTATTTAACTGGGCATTCAATAGAATGCGAGGTGATAATATTGGGCGTCACTGGGATTTGATTCCGGAAGATACCGACATATTAATTACACATGGCCCTCCTTTTAGGACGCTCGATAAAAATATTGAAGAAATACATATTGGGTGCAAGGACCTATTTCTGCGGATACAGGACGTAAAGCCGAAGCTTCACATATTTGGTCATGTTCATGAGTCATACGGTGTTGTGGAGAAGCACGGAATGACATTTATAAATGCGAGTGTCCTGAATGAAAAATACGAAATAGTAAATCAGCCGATCAGCTTTCAATGGTAGAATATCTTAGTGGGGTTCTTTCAATCCAGAGAATGCTACGCAATAATTGAAATGAATAAAATTGAATTCATACGGACAGAATCCCTTCGATATCTGGGTGAAAGCCAGAAGGTAGTTGACTCTTTTACAACCATTATTTCGCCTGACAACATGTATAAAGTGGAAACGAGAGAGTTTATATTGCACAAAACAGAATTCAACTGGAGCGCGACCCAGATAAAATTAGTTGATATTTCTGGTTTGAATCAACCGATATCATTTGTTGTCAACGAAGGCGCTTTTTTTCATTCATGGGTAGATAGCGGGCCGGTAAAATATTTATTGTGTTCCGAAGATTTATGTGGTGGTCAAACAGTTGTTGATCTTACAAATTGGAAACTGAGCTCCTATTCTGAGAATAACGATGGATTTATTTGGACAAAACATTTGTTGTCACCGGATAAGAAAAAATTAGCTGTTTTTGGGTGTGGATGGGGATCGCCGTTTTTTATAATGGTTTATGACTTTACTAACCCAATGAAGCTGCCATTGCCTGAAATTCACCAACCCGATTGGTCGGGCTACGATATGATTGCCTGGATTGATAATTGCTCTATGCTCGTTCATAGCGAGGAAAACAATGAAGCAATTGTACACATATGACAACCTAAAAATAATCCTGACTCATAAGCCCCTTGCCAAACTCAGCGCTTGTAAATAATCCCGAGGCAGCAATATCTTAAACCTAAATACCCATTCGTGAGACCTTATATAATAACATATTTATTCCCCGTTTTATTTTTATTATCCTGCACATCTATTCCTGAAAAAGTAAAACAGGATAAGGAGAAATTCATAGAAGTAGCCAAAGAAAATTCAAAACCTATCGATATTAGTGAAATACCGAACATTATGGAGCGGTCAAAAGAAAACAATACTGAAGCGAAAATGAAATATCTCGGAATTGACGAAATGAAAGTGATTTATGTTTTAGATAGCAATAGCAGGATCCTTTTAGATAGTGTGGTTATTTTTAAAAAGTCGAACTATACCATTTTGTATGATTTTGCAGAGGCCGATCGTCCCTTTGGACAGATGAAGGAAAAAAGCAAGCTGAAGAATTTTGAAGTGGTAGGTGAAAGGCTCTATATGGGAGAAAATTAAAAAAGCTTGTAATACTTGTATGCCAATGCCTTGGATAATAATGTACATTCCTTAACCCAATCCGTACAACAATGAAAATACAACTTAGCAGAATAATTTTATTCGCAAGAGATGTAAATAAACTCAAGTCCTTTTACCAGGATTATTTTAACTTGAACCTCATTGAAGAAATTAAAGACGAGTGGGTTGTACTAAATGCAGGTCCGGTAGAGATCGCCTTTCATAAAGTCGGAGCTGATTTTGATAAAAATAAAGACCTTCCTTTTAAGGCCCATAGTAATACAAAGCTTGTGTTTGATGTTAAAGAGGATCTGGCTTCTTTTCGGGATGATCTTCTTGGAAAGGGTGTTTTCCTAAAAGAGCTGAAATCTTTCGATGGAAGCCATTGTTTATTTTGTGATGGGGAAGACCTGGAAGGAAATGTGTTTCAGCTTAGGCAAAATTAAACTGAGTATATACTAAAATAACTGAAGACAAGTACTGAGAAGTTTGAACAGAAGGTTTCGGTTATCAAAATATGAAAGTTCCTACTATACATGGATATATCGACCGGCGAATATTGATCAACTTCACAGCCGACCCTGTCGACGTTCAAAAAATGCTACCAGCGCCCTTCAGGCCAAAAGTTTTTAAGGGAAAGGCGATTGTAGGTATTTGCCTGATCAGGTTGCGACAAATAAAACCAAAAGGGCTTCCAAGCTTTCTTGGCATTTCATCAGAAAATGGCGCGCACCGGATAGCTGTTGAATGGGATAAAGAAGGTAGACTGAACGAAGGTGTATACATTCCCAGAAGGGACACTTCCTCAGCATTCAATGCAATTGTCGGAGGACGCCTATTTCCGGGTAAACATCATTTGACTAAGTTTAATGTGCAGGAAGAAGCCAATCAATATCATATAGACTTCACCAGCTCTGACGATACACATATTTTGCTGGATGGAGAGGAATCGGCTGAGTTTGATAAACAGTCCATATTTGGGTCACTGGAACAGGCATCGGATTTCTTTAAAGGCGGCGCGGAAGGTTATTCGCCCAATGGGAAAAAAATGGATGGATTGAAGCTGGAAACCTATCATTGGATAGTTAATCCTCTAAAAGTCAGTAAAGTTCATTCTTCTTTTTTTGAAGATGGAAAGAAATTTCGAAAGGGCTCTATTCAATTCGACAATGCTTTACTGATGCGCAATATAGAACATGAATGGAAGAGCCTTCCTGATTTATAGAAAACCCGGAACTGGTCTGTGATGGTTCTATGCTTAACGTTTCTCCAGGACTTGGTACTTTGCAGAATAGAAAACCGCAGCAGTAAATGAACGCATCTTTTTTAATTCAACTTTGCAGAATACCCGTCTAACAGCTCTCTATTGCAATTACGAACTCAAAACCTGAACCGTAATCCCCTTACATGACAGATCCATTATTTGTCTTTTTGTGTTTTGGTGTCCTGATAGCAGGATTACTTAGTTCATTTTACCTGAATCAACTTGTAAGCCGGTTTTCCTGGGTAGTGTCATCCTTCGTTAAATCTCTTGTGTATGCCTTGTTTTTTGGAATCGGAATAGTGGGAGGTGGTAATAGTGATCCCGGGTTTGCACTCCCGGTTCCCATTCTTCCCGGAGCGTTTATAACGAATAAAGAGCAGTTTATTATCAATATCATAATACCCTTTTGCGTTTGGGTAGTTATATTTTTTTTGTTTTTCCTGGCCAGATTACTATTCGCCAGGATTCATAAAAAAGGGAATTCCTGAAATGCGTATAATACGCGAGTAAGTAATGCAGGTAGAAGATCCCGATGGTCACGTCCAGCGATTAAAAACAGGACCGAAAGAAGAGAAGCCATTTGCTGACAGGTAAAACAGGTTCACTGCTTCTTTAAACAAGCTCACAATCATCAACCATAAACCACCATGAAAAGACTTTTCCGGATCTTACTTTTTCTTCTCCTGATAGTAATACTTGTCATCGGCGGACATGTATACTATTTAACTACACTCTCCGCTAAAGAAAAATATCCCGCAGATACCTACCTGGATACAACGAGTAATAAAAGCGCATTGATCATTGTAGCGCATGATGACGATATGGTGGGCAGTTCCGGTACGATTTCCAGACTTTGTAAAAATGGCTGGAAGATCCGAGAGATGTGTTTTTACCAGCAGGGCGGTTTATACAATACAAAAGACAGTATTAAAAACCCTGTACGTAAGGAAGACCTGAAGCGCGTTGCCGTGATACAGGGCCTGGCCGGAACAGACCCGGTTGATTTTAATTTCAGGAATGATATGCAAACGGGAAAAGCCTACCTGCCAATGCCATATGCCAAATTCGCGGAAAACTACAAAGAGGACTCACTTAACGGGTATATTGCCAGCTATATTGAACAGTACAAGCCTGCCGTTATTTTTACGCTGGATAATCTTATGGGTGGCTACGGGAACCCCGATCACGTATTAATCAGCCGCCTGGTGCTGGCATATTGCAACCTGCATAAAAACGACCCCGGTTTTAGTGTAAAAAGAATTTATCAGCCGGTCTTCCCGCCATCACTGGCCGAAAGAGTATTGGGCAAGCTACCGGTTTACATAGAAGCAAAAAAAGTGTACGGAACGAATGGAATGCCACCGCCAAATGTACAGATTGATATATCCGCCTTCGCTAAACAAAAAAAGGCCGCTATGCAGACGTATACGACGGAGCAGAATTCGCTAAAACAAATATGGCCTTTTTATAACTGGTATCCGTCATGGGTGTATTTTAAGATATTTGACAGGGATTTCTTTAGGATTATAGAAATTGAAAGGCAGTGAAAAACCAGTACCTTGATCCTGGAAGTCTATTAAATCGGCCCGTTTTCAGTGGGTTTTTAACATTGGCGGCTGAGGAAGTTCTCAAATCGGCCGGTTTCACTACGCCTTCAATACATACTTAGTCACAAAGAAAACCATGAACCTACTCGTTGACAAAAATATCAGGTTAGAATTAATTGCGGAAAAACATGCTACGGTATTGTTCAATGTTGTAAATAATAACCGCGCCCATCTTTCAGGGTTCCTGACATGGGTAGATGCCATGCAATCAGTTGAAGACTTTAAATCCTATATTGAAAATTGTGAGAGCTTACACCTGCAAAGAAAAGAAGCCAGCTTTATCATAACCTTTGACGATACCCTGGTGGGAAGGATAGGGTTACACTATATCAATCAGCAAAACAAAGCTGCTGCCATTGGCTATTGGTTAGACAAAAACTTTGAGGGGCGGGGTATTATTACAAAGTCCTGCCAGGCATTGATAAATTATGGGTTTAAAGAACTGAACCTGCACCGGATTGAAATAAAGGCGGCGGTCAATAATCTCAAAAGCCAGGCGATACCCGTAAAACTAAACTTTAAAAAAGAGGGCATATTAAGAGAGGCAGAATTGGTAAATAATGCATTCCTGGACCTGTTTTTATATTCAATGCTCAGTCACGAATGGAAAGATAACCTTTCTTAACCAGGCGAATCCCGGTTCTTGTGTATGATACTTGCTAAAAGCTGGAATCAATATGAAGTCAAGTTCCCTGTTTATAAAAAATCTTATTGTTGCCTCCCAGCTGCTAAGCCTTATTTGTATAGTATGGCTTATTATTATTAATGACAAGATTGCCATACAGTATCAAAACTCCGGTGGAAAAACAAAAGCGATGTTTGGATTAATTGAGGGCTTGAGTTTTGGATATAAATATTATTTTTTGTTTCCTGCCCTGCTGGGGACTTTTTTAGGCGGTTGGGCTTTGAGTCTTAAAAAAGATAACAGGATGGCGTTGGTAGCTGTTGTGATGGGGTGTATTTCGGTTGTGTTGGTGTTTGTGAAGGTTTGGAGATTTATGATTTAGTGATAAACGATAAAGATTTTCATGTAAATCTTTTTGGAATGATTTTTAATCAGGCAGGGCCATTAAAATAAGTTTAGTACGGGCACTGAATTTCTATGACAACTCCAAAACATATAATGGAATTGCAAAAGTTGGGAATTAAGCCCCTTGTTCCCTTCGATTCTATTATATATAAATATGTTCCATTTGATACTGCTGAGAAAATCATCAATTCCGGGAGCCTGATGTTTTCTGCCCCGATCACATTCAACGACCCTTTTGATTTAAATAATAACTGTATAGATGCCTCCTTTACAGAAAAATCACTTAAAAGATGGTTTAGAAACAACAAGAACCTGACGCGAGGGCAAAAAAAAATATTGCTTGATCAATTGCTTAAGAACCCTAAGTCAATGGATTCCATAGTTGAGACCTCGCTTAACACATTTAAAGCCGAAGCGGGTATCACCTGTTTTTCCAAGACCTATTTGAATACATTGATGTGGAGCCATTATGCAGATAAACACTATGGCATTTGTCTGGGGTTTAACATTCTGCCAATTGCCAATGAGAATTTTACACTTCTGGAGATCAACTATGCTGATAAAATCATCCCGCTGAATTTTTTTTCTGCAGATAAAAAGGTTTTAATGTACTGGTTATTTACCAAGTCCGAGGTTTGGTCATATGAGCAGGAGGTCAGGGGAGCATATCTAACTAAAAACGGGCTGATACCCTTCGAAAACGACTGTTTGAAAGAGATACACTTTGGATTAAGAACCTCAGAGGACCAACGTCAGGCTTTCTTAAAATCTGCTCATGTGAATGGGTATAGACCTCAAAAATCAACTTATATGACAATGGACCTGGCGACCTTTAATCTGGCTGAAAATCTAATTCCGTTGACCTGGACTGTTTAAGAATGAGGAGAAGCGCTGACCAGTTTATTATTATTCTCGTTAACCACGTTTTAATCCCCGGATAACATGATTTCGGTTCCGGCGGAGCTAAATCCTCTGATCTGCCTGTTACTATAAACAGGACGCTCCTCCTGAGCAAGATCTGAAGTGGCCTATAGTTGAAACATTACATGCAACAACATGACGGAATGATCAGAATCAAAATTGCGTCCGGATTTAAAGACTAGCAGCAGTTAAATTTAAAAAAATGCCTACTGATTTTCTGAGTGATTATGATGACTGGGAGACGGTAGTGATTAAAGATTAAATCTTGTGGATAAGATACACCGTGTTTTCTTTCATGAGCTGGGTCATTTTGTAGCGAGATGGATAAACCATCTGGAATTTGGGGGCCCACGGCCTGTCGAAATACTAATCTATCCCTGTAAAGATGACCCTTCGGAGTATTGCGGGCATACAAGACCAGAAGTGCCTAAGGGTGTTGATATCACGTTCCCGATTCCCCGGAAGCGGCTGGCCTCTTACCTTGTTTCGTTGAAATATGGCTGTATTTTCGAGTCCTATTATTTAGGAACCAGCATCGATGAATGTTGGAAATTCCATGGCTGCCAGGATTCACGAAGTTTTGATGGAAATCTTAATCGATATGAATTGAGTGATCAATTTGATTTGTTTCATAGATTGGACTTAAATTATTTCGAGAAATTGAAGGCAGAAAAATCACTAAGAGGGTTTATGAATCTTAAGCCTGATGGATATTTGGTTGAACAGGAAAACGGGTATTATTCGGTTGATATTGAAAAGCTAACAATTGATGCCATGCCGATAGTTCATGCGCATGGTAAAGATTACAAGCAATTAGAGAAGGTCTATGCCGAAATAATAAATTTAGCGACTTAGTTGACTCGAGTAATTATTAATACCGGTTTCAATAGCAGCGTAGATATGTAATTTATTTCAGTCATACTAAAATATATGTTCTTCAAATATGAGTTTTGAGGATAAGATATTCCCCCTTACCCGATTTCTGTTAAATAATAGTTATTCAATAGCTGAGAGCTCTTTACATTTTATTAAATATTATTCAGCTAATCAAATTATTACGGTTGCATACAATAATCTTGAGCATCTTTTTTATATACATGTAGGCAAAACAGAAGAATCGTTAATTGAACTAACTCCATCCGCAGTTAATACAGTTTTTAAGGATGAAAGTTTTAAATTTCAATCAAGCCTGACTATTGATAATTTGATCTCATTTTTGGACGGTAGTGGTAGTCAATTATTATTGGGGAACGAAAGTGTATATAAGAGGCTGACAGATTTTACAGAATCTGCTACTAAAGAACAAATAAAGAAAATTATGGAGTTACAGAATATGAGAGAAGCTGATTTGGCTTGGAATAGGAAGGATTACGGCTATTTTATTAAATGTATGAATCTGATTGACCAAGACAAACTCCCTCTATCTTATTTAAAAAAATATCGAATTGCTACTGCAAAATTTGAGCGGTAGATTGGCCTCAAGGAAACCTTAAAACGAATTTGAATGTAAAAATGAAGATCGATTTGATCACGATATTTTTTCTGATGGTATTTTTCCATGGATGTAATCGACACGACACTTATACTGTAATTGTAAACAATGTAGAAGGTTTACAGGAAGGCAGTCCTGTAATTTGTGGATGACTCACGGTAGGAGAAGTCTCCGAGCTCGACCTTTACGATGATAGCGTTGCCGTGCGAATCAAACTAAGTAAAGACTGTAAACTTCCGCTATTTTCTGCCTTTCGGGTTAAGAGGGGCATGCTAGGCACTGGAAGACTAATTGTAGAAGGATCGGCTATGGCTGAGTTAGCCCGCCGGTACGATACCTTACGCGGTTATAAAGATACGAGCCGCAGTAGTCTACTTTCTACTACTGGTACTGTAAAAAGGAAGAAAATGGAAGCTGCACTACAAAAAATGAAGAAGGGCTTTGTTGAATTGATAGAGATTACAAAAAGGGATTCTACAATCAGGTAATGCTTTTATAGTGTCGCCTGGCAATCCCCGGGTATCTATTCGATCAAACCATCTATATAACGATAATAATATGCGACTATCAATTATCTTAATAGTAATTGCGATAACCAGTTTTGCCTGTTCAAA
Organism: uncultured Terrimonas sp.; assembly: GCA_964528095.1. GTDB lineage: Bacteria > Bacteroidota > Bacteroidia > Chitinophagales > Chitinophagaceae > CAZGSG01. The sequence continues at coordinate 1,678 of CAZGSG010000141.1, read as the reverse complement.
CAACAAAAGAACGAAAACAGTAGTAGCTATCCCTAAAGATTCTATGTTGGTTTTTGATACTGTTTCTGAGACATACCAATCATCCTCAACAGATACTTTACTGATTACCTCCTGGGACTTGTTTGTAAATGCCGCGGTAAATAAAGACCTGGCAACATTAAAACCGATGTCTGCGGACTGTATGGTGGATGAAGCATCCAGGATAATACCAGCCGATGAGTTTTACAGGGAACATTCTTTTATATTTGATAGCTTTTTTGTATCGGGAATGCGGAACAAAGAAAATGTGAGGGCAGTATATAGAGAGGGGGAATGGGTTGCTGACTCGGTTTGTATACCTGGCAGCATAAGACTAGCCCGGTCCAGGAAAGTCAATATCTTTGTATCATTTCCCCTCCGAAAGGGAGAAATAGAAGGTTCTTCAGGCATACTTGAATTTCTCGAAACAAAATCGGGCTATAAGTTTTGTGGATATTCAAGTATACCGTAAGAGTATACGGCGAAACGGGCTTCCTGTGACCTGGTAGATCCGATTTAAAAATAGTAAGTTTGCCACTCTGACAGTGCATATGAAACAAATTTCAATTCTACTGCTCCTTAGCTTTTTAAACCTGTTTTCTTTAGCGAATCCCCAGGTGACTATCTCGCTTATTACCGAGCAGGGCGTGAAAAAGGCGAGGTCTCTTCAGTTCTATATTTCGGATAAAAACTCGACCACCCATAAGTTTGAATTTGACGAATTTGCAAGGGATGGCTATTACTATAACACAAATCTTTTTCAATATAATGATAAGATTGACACCGGTCTCTATAATATAAATGTGCTCTTCAAAACTGATAAAGATCAGCGGATCTCGGATAGCTTGCTTGTTGATAATGCTGTAGCCCGGGTGGAGATTTTTATCTTTATCGCTTCCGGGGATTCAGTTGGCGACTTTATCAGGGAAGTCAAAACGCTGACCTACCAGGCCAATTCTGACTACCTGGAATTTTCCTTTCAGGAGAAACCGGTGGTTGGATCGAAGGCAGTATTTACGATCTTAAATAAGGGTGATCAGCCCTTGTATGGATATCCCAATAATGGTTTTTTCTTTGGCACATTGTATGAAAAGATCGGGAGGGGCTCATGGATTCAACACTATCCCAAATACATAGACATCCACTATTGTGATACGGTTGTTGCATCAAAGCCTCTGGAGGTGGATAAATCGGTTTGGGCCTGGGTACCCAATGAGAATGATTGCAGTGAGTTTGTGTTTCGAAAAAAAGGCAAGTACAATTTTCAATTATTGTACTCAACGAGCAGCCAGTTTAATGCAGCGCGGCAAGGTTTGACAAAAATTAGTAAGGCGGTCATTTATAGCCAGCAATTTCAGTTCGAGATATTTTCAGTACGCCAGGCGTCTTTATGAGAGTGACGAATAAGAAACAAAGTGGAGGTTGACAGGCCGGGTCTGGTGATTCGATTCCTCTGCGTGTACGATAAGGCTTCCCCAGGGGTTTTTTAAATTGGCAATTCGGTTCGGATAATTTAAATTTAGTTCCTATGGAAGGATTGAAGGAATGTTCTTTTTGTTCCTTCCATCCTAAAAAAGTAACAGGTTGCCAAACAAGGCAAGGGGGAAATGAACCAAGGAATAGCCTGGGCTTTCCTACCATTAATATCGTTTTGAATTAA
>CAZGSG010000140.1:0-14320 GCA_964528095.1 uncultured Terrimonas sp. | reverse complement strand
CCGCCCCAGAAATTCTTTGGCTGATCAGCAGCCGCCAAACCATCTGCTCCCTTATTTGGCCTGATTCCTTTGAAGGTACCATTTGGATTGTCCCGGATAAGATAAGGCGCTCTTGGATCTTTTACATCCTGGAATGCCGTATTGGCTCCTGATAAAAGATCTGCAATGAATTTTGATTGACGCAGCGTACCAATATTACCACGGAAAGGTGAATAATAACTGTATGTTCCAACCGCGGCAGCGTTCGACCATTTCAATGAAGTATTATCAGCATTGGTGGCTGCAGAAAGATTCGCATAATAAATAACTGAATCAGCATTGTAGTTCGCCTTGTTGGTCAGGTGATGAAATGACCTGGCTAATACACCATATACAAATTTTTTCCATCTGTCAATCTTGCCGCCATTCATGAATTGATCCCCGATAGCAAGATTGGCTTCGCTTACTTTTCCGTCTGTACGGTTCAGGTTATCAAGCGCCAGCCGTGATAATCTTCTTACCTCATCATACACTGCAGCCTGGTCGTCATATTTAAAAACCAGTTGAGTCAGGTTAAATGCATCTTTCAGGATCACTTCACCATGCATATCAGTAAGTGATAGCCAACTCCAGGCACGTATTGCATAAGCGACCCCCACATAATCCCATTTTTCATCCTCAGTAGCCCAGTCAATCATACGGTTGAGGTTCTGTCCCTGGCCAAAATAATGCGCCGCCCATATAGCCCCAAGTATGTCGCTCGTACCAGTGGCACCGCCCATCCTGTCGTATTGATTCTGGGTTGTGTTGGTTTCCCAATACTGTACATAACGACCAGTGTATAACCCATCGTTCTGCATACCATAACCACTGCCGGCAGCGGCATAACTGGTCACCATATTGGCGATAATATTAGGCAATAATTCCTCAACAGGTTTTTTAACATCTGCGTTAGGGTTAGTAAATGCCTCGTCGATTTTTTCGGAACAGGCACCCAGCATAAATAGTAGTGCTGCCGGTATAAGGTATATTCTAGAAAATATCTTTTTCATTGTATAACAATTTAATAGTTAGAATGAAGCTCTGAAACCAACGTTTAAGTTAACAGCGCTGGCGATCTTTCCATAATCAAATCCAAATGAGCCTACGCCTCTTGCGCCGGCTGTATTACCATTGGATTGAGGATCTGCACCAGAATAGTTAGTCAGCAGGATCAGGTCATTCGCTGTTGCAAAAACTCCCAGATTTTTCAGCCCTCTTATTCTCCTTATAGCATTGGCCGGGAATGTATAGGTAAGCGTAATATCCCTCAAGCGGAACCAGTTAACGTCTTTTTCAATAAATGCTTCTTCCGGCATATAAGTACTCGTATAATATTCATACAGGTAACCCGGAGTTACCACCATCGTGTTCTTGGTAGGGTTTGCCGTATTTTGTAATCCATCATTCAGTACACCGTCGATTACTCTGGGTTTCATCCTGTCTGCAGTAAGATCTGTGCGACCGATACTTGTCATGAACATTTTTGTACCATTGAATATATCTCCACCAACTTTGAGATCCCACAGGAAATTCAGGCGCCAGTTTTTGTAACGCATGCTATTATTCCAACCCAATGTAAAATCAGGGTTTCTGTCACCATGCACCTTGAACAATTGTTCTACCACTGGTAAACCATTGGCCGGGTTGATCAGGATCTGTCCGGCATTGTTGCGCAAATATCCAAAGGAAGTAATAGTAGTAGTAGGACCGCCAAGCGCCAGACCGCCTCTTGCATTAGCATAAAGCCATGTATCAGCAATATAATATTCGGCTACATTGGCTGGCAACTTAACTACCTCGTTCCACATCCGGTTAAAGTTCAATGATACATCCCATGAGAAATCAGTTTTCTTGATAATGGGAGTATTAATGCTTATTTCAACACCCTGGTTGCGGGTACTACCTGCATTCTGCGTATTTAAAACAAAACCGGTAGCATAACTAAGACGGAAATTTTCTATTATCTGGTCTTCGTTCAGCGTATTGTAATACGTCATGTCCACGCCAAGTTTTCCATTAAATAATTTCCATTCTGTTCCGATCTCGTATGTCTTTTGTTTTTCAGGTTCCAGGTTTGGATTAGCATTCGTAAAGCCGTATGCATAACCACCGCCACTCGCTGTTGAGTTGATGAAAACAGATTGTGTAGAATAAGGTGAGTTCAAACGTGCTGTAGATGCGCGTGACCCGCGAAGTTTCAGGTAAGTGATCGTATTGCCCTTTTTGATTTCAGGAAAGATATCACTCAGGATAAAACTAAGACTCGCGCCAGGATAGTTATAGTCGCGGTTTTGTGAGGGCAGGGTAGATGCTTCTTCAAAACGGTGCGTGTAGTTCAGGAATACATAGTTCTTATAGCTCACTGCAAATTCCCCGAAGTAGGCGATCTGGCGTAATATCGCACGGTTATATTCGCCATACACGTTTCTGAGCAATTTGGTACGGGTGGCAGCAGTAGTATTGTTGCTATCTGTGCGATTAGGATCAGCCAAACCTGTACCTGTGATAGAATACATTTTTGTTTTATAATCCTGCCACATTGTACCGCCCATTAAACGGAAATTGAAATCACCGACTTTTTTACGCGCTGTTGCAGTAATGGTATGGTTGTATCCCTCATATTTTCTCCAGAAATTATCCTGCAAACCTTTAAGCGCCGCTGAGATAAAATAAGAATCGGGGTGATATTGCAGGTAACCGCTTGTGCGATAAGTTTCATATCCAAATCTTCCGGAGATGCTCAGCCAATCAGTTGGATTCACATTGATACCCACAGAAGTATTATATCTTTCTGTAAAATCCCTGTTTTTATTACCGTACACGCTAAACAAAGGAGAGTCATAGTCTGCATTAGGGTTCGCATTCAGCAAGGGAAGTTTTTCGCCCGTTGGATCTGCAAAAACCCGGATATCATCATTTGTAGGCCATGCAAGCAGGCTTAGCATAAAACCACCTGCACTTCCCAGTACTTTATTATTTCTAATGTTTGTGTAAGTAAATGAAGGAGTCAGCTCAACAATCTTACCAAACTTTGTAGTATTTGATATACGGAAAGTTTTTTTCTTATACCAGTTATTCGGCACTGTTCCGTCCTGATCAAGGATTGAACCGGAGAGACGGAATACCGAGTTTTTGATACCAAAATCAACACCTAAATTATGCGTTTGCGTAAAACCGGTCTTGAAAAAATTACCTATGTTATCATAGGTCTTATCTGCAGGATCCTTTTCAGGGCCGAAATACCTGAAGTTAAGCGTGTATTGACCATTGGTACCATTGGTGTACCGATCATACATGTCCGGAAATCTTGTCTGCATGGAAGTCCGGAAACTGTTGTCATATTGTATCGCCAGTTTATTCGATTTCGCTTTACGCGTTGTGATCAGTATCGCGCCTGAGCTTGCCTGGCTACCATAGAGCGCTGTTGCTTCAGGGCCTTTCAGGATTGTTACATTCTCAATATCATTAGGATTTATATCAGCTATCCGGTTAGAGTAATCCGTATTCCGGTTGCTCGTGCTTGCCAAACCTGTCCGTTCTACCATACCAACACCTCTGCCGCCATCCGAGTTTTCATCTACTGTCTGGTTATCCATTATAACACCATCCACTACAAACAACGGCTGGTTACTCATAGATAGTGAATTGAACCCTCTCAACACAATAGAGGAAGATGAACCAGCAAGGCCAGAGGTTTGCGTAACGGTCAGACCCGCCACACGTCCCTGTAAGCTATTCAGGAAATTCTCCCGCTGTGTTTCCTGGATTTCGGAGCCGTTCACTTTTTGAACAGAATAACCCAGTTCACGAGGATTTCTTTTGATGTCCATGGCTGTTACAACCACTTCCCCGAGTGTACCATCAGCAGATTTCAAATTAATACCGACTGTGGCGCCGTCACCGGGTGTAACGTCTTTGGCCGTATATCCAACATAGGATACCTGTAGCACCTCACCGGCACTTACTTTAATGCTAAAATTACCGTTCGCATCTGTTTGTGTAATGCGCCTGGTACCTTTGACTCTTATGGTTACCCCACTTAACGGTGTCTTGGTGTCCTCAGACAGCACCGTACCGGTAATGGTCCTTTCCTGTGCATGCGCTGTAGCAGGCAGTAAAGCAACCATAAGTGAGAATGCCACTAATAACCGGAGAATTTTTCTCATAGCTGTGTTGTTTTAATGTATATAGTTATAATAAGCAGTTCCTAAATAATTTACAAAACGGTAACCCCGGCATCCTTATATGGCTTTAATAAGGGGTCATCCGGTGATAGTTCTGTAATCAATGTATGTATCTTATTCAACTCACATATCTGTATCGGCTGAAAGGTGTTGATCTTTTCGGAAATGGTCAGACACACCACCTTTTGTGACGATTCAATCATAGCCTTCTTCAATTGCACTACTTCCCAGTCATTTTCGGTGATGCCCTGTTGCAGATCAATGGAGTTAGTGCCAAGAAAACAGATATCCGGTTTCATTTGCCTGATCTTCGCAATCGCTTCAGGCCCTACAGTGATCTTTGAATTCTTGGAAATTCTGTCGCCGATCAGGATCACTTCGATATTGGGATGATACATATACTCAAGTATCGCGGCTATACTGCCGGATACAAAAGTCGCTTTCAATTGGGGAGGGAGAGACCGGGCCATTTCAAGAATAGTAGTACCGCCACTGGTCAGTATAAACATGCCATTGCTAATAAGACTAATGGCCTTATCCGCAATTTTTTTCTTCTGATTTTGAGAGTAAACGCCATCTGCGGGAAAGTGTACCTGGCTAAAAGAATGGGAGAGGGCCCCACCATGCACTTTTATCACTTTACCTTCTTCGGCAAGCTCCTGTAGATCGCGACGAATCGTATCTTCAGATACATTGATATCGTGGCTCAACGATGAGGAAAGCACCTTATTATGCAGGTTTACCTGGTGCATGATGTAAGCCTGCCGTTCCTTTTTAAGCATTGTCAGTCCTTGGTCAAAAAATAAATATACGTTAAATCCCTGCACAAAAACGCAAAAAGCCGGGAAAATTTGCAGGTTTTTTCCGCAAAGAAGCAAATGTGGAAAACTGAAGGCTAACTTTTGGCCGAAGAGTAGAGAAAATCCAGGCTAAGCTCGCAGATTACTGCTGACCAGTGCCTGGCGTAAATGTGCGCCTAAGGAAATACGCGTCGACCAACCAGGTCGATGCAATTCTGCACCAGAAGTATAAAGCGGGTTTCGTCAGATCTCAAAAGAAAATACGACAGGTTAACCAGGTGTTTAATAAAAACGAGCGATAAAACGACTGGCTTTTCAGTTTGTCATTCTATCACCCGCTTATGTATTCATGGCTACACCTAAACAATAAAATTTAAAATGTAAATCTTGCAGTAAAACCAACTGCTGCCGGTTCAAAGTTGATATCGGTGACCAGGTTCAACTCAGGCTTCCAATCCAATGATAAATTCAACGGGATGTTTGCAAATTTATAATCAAGCCCTACCACGCCCTGTGCCCCTACATTAGCGCTGGTCTCATCTTTATTTTTATTGGGGTTATAGGTTTTCACAAATGAAATATAGCCACCGCCTCCGTAAAACCATTGAATGCCTGATTCAGCAAATGGCTTATGTATTTCGAACAGGGCGCCCAATGCAAGCGGATCACCAAAAGACAATAAAGCTTCTATTGCCGTTTTTTCATTAAAAAAGTGTTTCATCGATATGGAATTACTGACCATGGCCGGGCTGCTGCTCAGGCGTATGCCCAGGGCCGTCTTATATGTTTGCGCGGATACGCTATTGGAAAAAATAATGGCGGTGATGATCAAAGAGGCGAGAACTACTTTTTTCATGGTGAATTATTTTTTAGTAGAACGAAGAATGCCGTACAAAGAATGCATCGTAAAAGCAAAAGAAAAGTCAAAATTCGATCAGAGCCAAGGGCTTGTTAAGGTCTTGTCCGGGCCGCCCGGTTTTTCCAACGCTCATCATATCAATTCCAGGCCACCATGCCCGCGCAACAGATTTCGCAAAGAGACAAGGAGATAATGAGCTAAGGAAAAGTCTAGCTGTTTGAATGTTCTTTATTTATATGACTAATGGACTAAGAAGAGCTTTCACTACATGAAAACAAGAGCTTTTTGAAGATGGTTATCAGCATACGGAATTGCCCCCGCTATTCGAACATCTCGAATTTCGTCTTCGGTCTTCTGGCTTCCTGCCACCTGAAGCCGGTGAGTTTCATTTCATCAGGCCCCTTCTGACTCATTGGCCAGATAGTACCGGTGACCTGCGCGCGGAACACGACTTTAAACAATGTCTTATCGCGGAAATAAATATCCATGATATCGCATTTTGATTCATTGATCCCCGTGTAGGCACTATCATCATCCTGTATATAATAAATACATTCTGCAAAGCCTCTTGCCCTGACCGAGTCGATATTACCCTCAAGAAAATACCCATCAATCCTTCGCGATTTGATCTGGTTATAAGCCTGGTCGTCCAGCCGGTTTATCATAAAGCCGTTATCAAATGCTTCAACTTTATCGGCTTTCTTATTTTTCGTAAATAACAAGATCGTATCACCTGTTACCTGGCTGTTAGATGCCCATACAACAGGGTCATCATAAAGTCTGAAGGTGGAGTCTTTGAAAGAATAAAACATACTATCACAGGCAGCCTGGATCGAGTCATTAAAAATGCGCACATTCCGGTAAGCTACAAAATACCTGTCCGTACTGTCCTTGTTATTTGCCGCTTCAATCTTCGTTTGCTTTTTTCCTTTTACGCTATCAATACGCAGAGAATCCCTTTTACCATTCAGATCAGAGAGTTTGGCTGTAAATAGCGTATCCGCTGATATATATATGGAATCATTTTCCTGCTTCACGATCATCAGTGGTTTCTTGGAGGCAAGCACCGCTTCCGTGTTCTTATTCCTGATGATACGGCCGCCGATAATGGTGGTTCCCTGGCAGGTATCTCTGATGATGGCATTTCCTTCTACGATAGAGATGGTATCGTCGAGCGTAATGGAATTACCAATAACGATCGTACAGCCATCATTGATCTGGGGGCGCATCCCAAACTGGGCCTTGCCGGTTTCCTGGTTGTAAAACCCTTCTCTTGTCCGGATGATCCTGCCACTACTATCCTTTATGACCGTATAAGAAATAAAACGCGCGTTCCTTGTCGCTGAATTATATAGCAATGAATCTGTTTCGATCTTGTAAGCCGGGTCTAAAAGCAGTACATCTTTTTTGAAATAAATATCCTTGAGGTCCGCATAATAATAGGCTTCCTTGCTGGTAAGTACTGATTTGCCATTTATTACTTTACCACCGTGAGTATAGATCCCAATATTGGTTTCCATATTATACTCCAGGTCTGGTGTGGTGAGGACGGCCTTGCTATCTGTTAGTTTAACATTGCCATCCAGGTACGCAATTTTTTTATTCATCAGGTACCGCATATGGTTGGAATACACATCCGCTGTATCCGCATCATTGATATGTACATTTCCCCAGGCTTCGAAGATCTTGGTGTTATTATTGATCACACAACTATCGCAATAGAACAGGGTATTGCCCTGCCGCAATTTCACCGTTCCGGCAATGATGGTTAGTTTAGTCGTATCGTCGATCGTCTTGAAAGTAATGGTCTTGGTATAATTCAGGATATGTACTTTTTGCATGGTATCTTCCCCTGAAGGAATAGGTTCCTGCGCGAAAAGATGGTTGTTTCCTACCCAAACCGAAAGCAAGAGACAGAAAAAAAGTTTTAGCTGATTCATTGGTGGTTACTGCGGAATAGTATCCTTTTTGACGGGCGAAGTTAATGCCCCTCCTTTATCCTTTTTGCCAAAGATGGACAAATTAACGTAACGTTTTGGATGGGTACGCAGATCGTCTATCAGGATTTCCGCACTTAATACAGCATCATTAAGTTTATTATACAATTGCCTGTCATGTATCAGGGCGCCCAGTGTACCGTCTGTACTCGACACTTTATTGATCGTGGTCTTTAGCAGGCTTACCGCCGACTGCAGGGTATCCATTGTGCGTTGGATATCCAGTTTTGTTAATTGTGTTGTGAATTGTTTCGCATTGCTGATAACAGCCGTGATGCTATCATTATTATTCTTAAGATTCTCTGTAATGGAAGCCGCATTGTTCATGGTCTTGGCAAGAGCGCTGTTTTGCGGATCCAGCATCTTATTGAGTGATGCAGTAGTCATGTTCAGGTTGGCGATGACCTGCTGCAGGTTGCCTTTGGTATCGCTGTCGAATAATTTATTGATTCCACCAAATACCTTGTTGAGCGAATCGAGCGTAGCACGTAGTTTAGCAAGAGTAGGAGAGACTTCAGCTGAAAGACCACCCAACAATCCTTCATCCACCCTGGTCTTTAATATACCTCCATCTTTTAAATAAGTAGTGCCGTCTCCTTTTTCGATAATGATAGAAGAAGAACCAAGACCGCCGAAAGGAGCGGTAATATAAGCCACTGAATTATCGGGAATATTTACATCACGAGAAAGAGAAATGGTGATTTTTATACCTGTCACGTTCTTATCGGTAGGTTCCATATCCGTCACCGTTCCAATGATAAGACCATTGATCTTTACCTCGTTTGATTTGGTCAGCGATCCAAGCTTATCGAATACAGCGTAGATTTTGGTGGATTTATTGAAGAGGTCCTTACTTTTTAAAAAATTAAATCCAAATATTACCAATACCAGCGCCACAATAGTTAAGAGGCCGACTTTAGTTTCATTATTGATCTTCATGATTCGGGTTTACTTACCACGCTGCCAAATTAACTAATTATTTTTAAACGTGTTAGCTGCGATAAAATAAAAAAAGGGATGATAGCATATCACCCCTTCAAAAATGTGGCCATTTATATTGTTAAGGGCCGGTAGTAATGGTTTTTGCCTCCATTCGCTGTTTATAGACCTTAAAAGCATTCACCAGGTCTTCTACTATTTCCTCCTGCCCCTTATCGCTATTGATGTATTGCTCTTCCTCCGTATTAGAGATAAAACCCATTTCTACCAGTATGCTCGGCATACCTGTGGCCTGTAATACCCAAATACCTTTGTCATTCCGTTGGCGAACACCGCGGCTGACACGGCCAGATGCCTCGAATTCTTTCTCTACCAGATCGGCCAGGCTCAGGCTCTTACGGAAATAATGCTGGGCATAGATCAGCATTCTTGCTTTTTCTGCCGGATCCGAAGGGTCGGGTAGTTCAAGTGTGGTCATTGTAGAATCAATTTCCCCATAATATTCGGTCTTATTAATGGAATTGACCTTCGCATCGTTCTTACTTACAGCCCATACATAGGTCTCGGTACCTTTAGCCTTGTTCTCATGCCACACATTGTTATACGTATATTTATAAGTAGTGACCGTCTTTTTCTTTTTGCCTTTACCCACGGTCTTTTTTATAGGCGTCTTGCTTGCGATTACCCGTTCATACCAGCCTCCTGCTTTTTTACCGGCCGAATTGCAGTGGATAGCTATAAAAAGATCTCCGCCTGATTCATTCGCCAGATTAGCCCTGTAGCGAAGTCCTTCTTCAATGGTCCGCTTATTTCCGGGCATAATATCCGTTGTCCTTGTATAGATGATCTTCAGGTCGGGGAATTCTTTTTGTAAGGCCTTTCCGAATTTAAGGGATACCTGCAGGCTCACTTCCGATTCATGAGAAAAGGAGCCCCTGGCACCTCCATCAAACCCTCCATGTCCAGGATCTATTATAAGTGTTTTGATCGTTGCTTTCGGTGCAGCCGAATGTTCCGTGGTGGTAGCTGGCTTTTCCGGAGTAAAGGATAGGAGGAAGATGGACAATAAAAAAGGAAGAAAAAAGAAAATGGTTCGTTTCATCATGGTCTATTGATATTTAATGGGTTTATCCGCAATCTTCACAAATTGTTTAGGTCTGAAAGATTTACTTTTGCTGCCACCGTATGGAGCTACTGCGCAAATTTAGAGCAAAATATTTTTTAACCAGCCTGTTTACGGCTGCTATATTTGTTATAGTAACGTGGAAAAGCCTTGCTCAGCATGTAAATGAAAAATATTTTTACAGTCCTTTAACATTAGCTGCCGACACGGTTCCTATCAACGTCGAAAAATTCCTGCCCCGTAATGACACGATTCCCCGGGGGAAACCTGATACCAGCAGGCGGTCCGTTACTGTCATTTCAAATGATACTACCGGGCTTCCTGGTAATGATTCAGTTCTCAGGCAAAAGGTTGACACCTTTTCTGTGAAAATTTCAAAAGACACCCTTACCGCCCCCGTACATTATTACGCCGAAGATTCTGCAGTCGTCATGATACAGGATAAAAAGATCTATCTCTATGGTAAGACCAAGACAGAGTATGAAAAGGTGACACTCACAGCGCCGCTGGTCAGGATCGACCAGCAGACCCAGACATTTTCAGCTTTTAGTTCTACGGACAGCACAGGCTCCATACTGGAAAGCGCAGAGTTTAAAGATGGAGAGCAAAGTTTTACAAGCGATTCGCTCAAATATAATTTCAAAACACAAAAAGGATTAAGCAATCAAACGATCACACAGTCCAATGAGATGTTTATCCATATGGATATAGCTAAAAAAGTGGACAAGGATGTTACTTACGGTCTCCGCGGGGGATTTACCACCTGCAATCTTGATCATCCTCACTTCCAGTTTTTGGCCAATAAAATAAAAGTGATCAATAAGAAACTCGCTGTTTCGGGTCCTACACACCCTGAGTTTGAAGGGGTGCCCATTCCAATTTATCTTCCCTTTGGTTTTTTCCCGCTTAGCCAGGGCCGGCATTCAGGGTTTCTGCCTCCCCGGTTTGAAACCAATGAAGTAGCTGGTGTGGGATTAACCGGGATCGGGTATTATAAAGTGATCAATGATTACTGGGACGCAAAAGTATATGGCGATGTATATTCTTATGGCGGATGGGCAGTAAATGTAAATCCTACCTACCGGAAACGTTATCGTTACCAGGGTAATTTTAATTTCGGACTGATCTCCACCAAAAGAGATTTTAAAGGTGATCCTGACTACTACAAGAATACCAGCTATTCACTGGTATGGGGACATTCGGTTGATAGCCGCGCAAGACCAGGCCAAACATTTTCCGCGAATGTAAATGCCAGTTCCACTGCCTATAATAGAAATGTCACCAATAATGTGAACCAGAATTTCCAAAACCTGCTGGGTTCTTCAATTGCGTATTCAAAGACCTGGGCCGACAAGCCATTTAACCTGACCGTTACAGCCAATCATAGTCAGAACAATCTTTCCAGGCTTGTAACGATCAGCCTGCCTGATGTAGGATTTACTGTGAATACGATTTATCCTTTTGAAAGAAAGGATTTTGCCGGCAGCAAAAAATGGTATGAGCAATTAGGGATAGGCTATAACGGAACGTTCAGAAACCAGGTCGCTTTTTACGATACCGCATTCAAATTCCGTAACCTGCTGGACACTATCCAATGGGGAGCGCAACATAATATTCCTATCTCCGTATCACTTCCTCCTTTACTGGGAGGTGCATTGGTTATTTCTCCGTCAGTAAGCTATTCGCAGGTATGGATATCGCAAAAATTCCGTCGCACCTGGAATGATGTCACAAAAAAAGTAGATACCACTATTACCAAAGGTGCTTTTATCGATCAGCAGGCCTCCTTCGCATTGAGTTTTAATACGGCCGTTTTTGGTATGTATGAATTCAAGAAGTCGAAAAAGATCGAAGCGATCCGGCATACCATTCGTCCGTCTGTGAGCATGAACTACAAACCGGATCTTTCAAAAAAATATTATTACAATCTGCAGGTTGATACGACAAAAACCAATTTTATCCGGTTCTCTGAATTACAGGGTGGTATTTATAGCGGGTATGGAGAGGGCGAGTTTGGCGGATTGAGTTTCCAGATAGATAATACGCTGGAGATGAAACTTCGCGCCAAGAAAGATTCCACAGGAGGTGAACCGGTGGCCGAAAAGGTGAGACTGGTGGATGGTTACGGTTTTTCCACGAGCTATAACTTTTTTGCCGACTCGATGGCGCTTTCTCCTGTACAATTTTATTTCCGTAGTAATTTATTCAATAAAATAAATTTAAGCGCCAATGCTACAATGAGTCCTTACCAGACGGACAAGATGGGACGTGATATTGGCAAATATGCCTGGTCGGGGGGGAAATTCAAGCCAGGTCGTATTACTACAGGTAGCGTTTCTTTATCCACGAGCTTCAAAAGCAAGCCGCTGGATTCCAAAAAAGATGAGGAAAAAAAGAAACAGCAACAAGACATATTGAATGATCCTGCTGTAGCAGCGGATCAACAGCGCTTATTGGATTATATGCGGCAAAACCCCAATGAGTTTGTTGACTTTAATATACCCTGGCAGGTGAGCATTTCTTATTCTTTATATTTTGTACAACAGATAAAACCTGACTATAGCGGTTTTGAAAAGATATTTAGTTCCAGCGCCAATTTCAATGGTAGTTTCAACCTTTCGCCCAAATGGCAATTCAGCCTGAATGGTTATGTGGATGTAAAGACAAGAAAACTGGAAACGCTGACCATGGCTATTTCAAGAGATATGCATTGCTGGCAAATGTCGATCAATGTAACACCGATCAGCCCATACCGCTATTTCAATTTTACGATCAGTCCTAAATCAGGGATTCTGCAGGATCTGAAGATCAACCGTACAAGAGTATTCCAGAAGGGGTATTAATCTTTGTTGGCTACATAGTATTCCTGCATAACCTTGAATACTTTTTCCTTTAATTGTTCAGAACTACAATTGCAGCTATCTACCGCTGGCAGAAAATGGATCTCTAATTGCCTGGGAAGAAAATAAAATGTCCTGTTTACCGGCAGTGCCTTATTCGTATTAAAAATTAAAGAAGGTATGATCGCTGTCTTCGTATCCGTGGCCAGTTTGAAAGCGCCATCATAGAATTTTTTTAATGGCATGGTGGTACGGTTACGGGTACCTTCCGGATAAATGCACATATGAATGCCGGTCCGCAATACTTTTCGCATTTCCTCAAAACTTCTGCGCCGGCTTGTTTCACTATTCCGGTCTACCAGTACAGAGCCCTTGCGATAAAACCAGCCAAAGAGCGGCACTTTTGTAAAAGATGTTTTGGCGATGGTCTTATTGGGGCCTGGAATAAAAGGCGAGGAGAGAGGAATATCAAGTAATGAATTATGATTGCAGGTAACGATATAAGCCCGGCCTTTTGTAAAATTATTTTTTCCAACTACCCGTAGCGGACAGCCCACCAGTGTAAGCCATACCCGCATCCATATCCTGGCCACTTTTGTAAAGTATGCGGCGCCTTTTGGATCTGGCATCAGGTAGGCGAGCATAGAAGGAATAAAGATCACGAGGAAAGTGATCATGAAACTGATGATTCCCCATACTGCCCAGATACGCGCGGCTATGTCCTTGAATAGTTTCATAGTTTATTCAATATCCCTGAAGATCGTTTTTACAAGCGTAGGCCACTCATTTTTTAACACACTATAATAGACCGAAGTACGACGGCGGTTATTCCACATGGTCATGTGACTTCGTAAGATGCCCTCTTCAATGCCACCGACATTTTCTAATCCTTTTCTTGCCCTTGCATTTTGTACATCGGTTTTAAACTCAACCCGCTCAAACTTCAGTTCATCAAACGCATAGCGCATCATCGAAAATTTTGCATGCCTGTTCAGACCCGTGCTTCTGAATTCCTTTCCCAACCAGCTCCAGCCGATCTCCAGGCGCAGATCATGATAGGAAATATTCCCCATGCTGCTGCTACCGGCAATCTTTCCGCTTGCTTTATCAATAATGGTGAACGGTCGTCTTGTTTCCGCCGCTTTATCGGTAACAGCCATTTGCATCCATTTGGAAAGTTGCGCGGCATCACCCAGGTTCAATGAAAAAAAACTCCACATATCTGCATCCTGTTTAGCCAGTTCGTAAAACGCTTTTTCATCTTCCGGAATGATGGGTCGTAATAAGGCGTTCTTTGTTTCCAATACGAGATCCTGAGGAATCATTTGTTGAAGTATCTTTTATAAATAATTAAATTATCTAACGACGCATGAATATTCAAAACCAAAATTACAAATGCAAATCCGGAGTTCTTTATCAATAATGGGGACTTTTTTTTGCATTTTTAATTTTGAATTTTGAATTAAAAACACTTATTCCCTTTCAACACCTCACAACGTCCAATCCACCGGATCAATGCCCTTACTGATCAGCCAGGCATTGGCTTTGGAAAAATGT
>CAZGSG010000139.1:12164-14328 GCA_964528095.1 uncultured Terrimonas sp. | reverse complement strand
TGGAGGATGGCTCACTGGTCGACTGGCCGGTCTTAGTACCGTGCAGGAAATTGGCGAACCGGGATACGACGATGTGACTGTTTTTTTACGCGGGCAGGCTCCATTTGTACTGATCGATGGTACACCCCAGAGCTTTCCTTCCATCAATCCCGAACAGATCGAATCGATCACCCTGCTAAAAGACGCGGTGGCCACTGCTATGTTGGGAATGCGGGGCGGTAAGGGCGCGATATTGATCACCACAAAAAAAGGCGCACGTAACCAGCCGCAGCGGATCGAGTTTACCGCGCAGTACGGCGTGCAAAGACCAACGCAATTGCCAAAGTACATGAAGGCCTATGATTACGCGAGCTTGTATAATGAGGCTTTAGGAAATGACGGTATCGCGCCACGATATTCGCAAGCCGATTTGGACGCGTATAAAAATGGAACGGACCCGATCGGGCATCCCGATGTAGACTGGCAGAAAGAGATCCTGAAAAAGCAAGCCCCTTTTAGCAGGTACGATCTCGGAATATCAGGAGGCAATAGATCTACCCGGTATTATGTAGGGCTCGACTACCTGCACCAGGATGGTCTTTTAAAAGAAAAGGATTTTAATTCATACGGAACAAACTCCGATTATAAAAGATACCTGCTCCGCTCCAATATTGAAACAGATATTAATAAACATATCACTACTTCACTCAATCTACTGGGCAGGATTCAAAATTCCAACCAGCCGGGCTCTACTACCGGTGGCATTTTTGCCAACCTGGAGAATACGCCTAACAACGCGTATCCTGTGCTGAACAGTGATAGTTCACTGGGTGGTAACCTCGATTACCAGTCCAATTTATATGGACAATCTGTTTTATCGGGTTATATGCCTGTATACGAAAGAGATTTTAAAGCAGATATCAGCATCAGGGGCAATCTTGATGTACTGACAAAAGGTCTTTGGATAAAAGCGCTGGCCGCACTGAACTCTTATCAGCGCGAGACCATCAACCGCAGTAAAAGTTTTGCAGTATACAAGGAAAGCGATGTGGCCGGCATAAAGTCTTATACCAAGTATGGAGTAACAGGTGACCAGGCCAATTCGAATACGACCAATAGCCAGAACCGGCTTTTTTATACTGAAGTATCCATGGGGTATTCAACAAAACTCAGCGAAACGGATAATATCGACGCGATCGTAGTGGCGAGTAACGATTACCGTCGCGAAAACAGCCAGCTTCCTTATAGTTTTTCAAGCCTGGCTGGAAAAGTTTCTTATGATCACAAAGAAACCTGGTTTGTTGATCTTACTGCAGGATGGAATGGAACGGAGAGATTTCCTGTATCAAAACGTTATGGTGTATTTCCCGCATTGGGCATTGGCTGGGATATCACAAAAGCCGCTTTCTTAAAAGATAAGATCAGCTGGCTGAATTACCTGAAACTTAGAGCTACGGCTGGTAAGACCGGTAATGCAAATGTGGGATACTATGTATACAACCAATATTATGTTGGAGGTTCCGGCTATGGTTTTGGCAGCACAGTGCCATCTTCCACAGCTACACTGCAGATGGGAGCGCTGGCCAATCCTGTGGTGACCTGGGAAAAGGCAAACAAGATCTCTACAGGTATTGACGCGGCGTTGTTTAGCAACAAGCTGACAATATCCATCGATTATTTTAATGATAACTATTATGACCTGTTACAGTCCCGTAATGATGGCTCTGATATTTTAGGTACAGCATATGTACTGGAAAATATCGGTAAAGGCCGGTATAGTGGATGGGAGATTGATGCCAACTGGCAGGATAAAAAAGGGAGCGTCAGTTATTTTGTATCACCCAATTTTACGGTCCGTAGTAGTGAAGTAATATACAATGCAGAGCCTGCAAGATTATACAGTTACATGATGCAGACAGGCAGACCTATAGGCCAGACCTTCGGATATGTAGCCGATGGTTTATTTGCTTCGCAGGCCGAGATCAATGGACACGCGTTCCAGGGTGGTGGTATTGTACCGGGTGATATCCGGTATAAGGACCTGAACAATGATGGAACAATTGACGCGAATGACCAGCAGGCCATCGGTAATAGCAAGGCATTTATGTTTTACGGTCTTTCAACAGGGCTTAGTTATAAAGGCATAGATATGCAGGTATTGTTCCAGGGTGTTGCTAATCGGAAA
>CAZGSG010000139.1:0-12154 GCA_964528095.1 uncultured Terrimonas sp. | reverse complement strand
TTCCCGTTATCCTTTTCAAAATAATGGCAGGGGACAGGGATATGAAGATAACTTCAACAGGTGGACACCTGCTAATACAACGAATGCGACCTACCCAAGATTATGGGTGGGGGTCAATGCCAATAACCAGCGTGCTTCTTCTTACTGGATGGTGAATGGAGATTACCTGCGTATTAAAAATGTAGAGATCGGTTATACTATTCCACCGTCAGTGACGAGGAAAGCAGGTCTTACCATGGCACGTGTATTCCTTAACGCGACTAATCTTGTCACATTCTCTCATCTGAACAGCAGGGGACTCGATCCTGAAAGTTTTGCAGGAGGTTATCCTGTGATGCAAACAATCAATGCTGGTTTAAACATTAAATTTTAACTGCACTACTTATGAAATTTTATATAATACTTTTCCTGGCGGCTGTGTCGATACTGGGTTGCAGAAAAGAAAATGCCGGACCGCTTGAGAATAATACGGAAGATTATGTTTTTGATCCATCGGATAAAAATGGTATAGCCGCGCAGCAGGTGCTTACTAATATTTATGCAGATATGCCCACGGGCTTCAATCGTATCGGTGGTGATCTTTTAGATGCAGCAACGGATGACGCGTTGCCATCAAGAAACGGTACTGTCATACATACGATCATCAATGGCGACCTGAACAGCAGCGGCCACCCGGATATTGCCTGGGCAAAAAATTATAGTGGAATAAGAAAGGTGAACCTGTTTCTTTCCAAGGTAGACATCATACCAATGGTAGAAGTGCCGATCTGGAAAGCGGAAGCCCGGTTTCTTCGTGCTTTCTTTTATTTTGAATTACTAAAACGGTATGGCGGTGTGCCCCTGGTTGGCGATGTCATATTCACTTCAAAAGATAATATACTGCTGAAGCGGAACAGCTTTGAGGAATCTGTGAATTATATCGTGACGGAATGCGACGCGATAAAAGCGGTAGTACGTAACGAAACGTTTATCAATGCCAATGTGGGAAGTTTTGGCAGAGCAACCCGTGGTTCGGTGATCGCATTGAAGGCAAGGACATTATTATATGCCGCTAGTCCCTTATACAATGGAGGTGTGCCCACCGCTGCAACTGCTGAACAAAAAGCGGTGATGGGCTATGCCAGCTATGATGCCGAAAGATGGAATAAGGCAGCGCAGGCAGCGAATGAATTACTGACATTGAATGTGTATCCACTGGAAGCGACATTCAACAATATATTTCTCAACAGGAAGAACAATGAACTGATACTTCCTTATTTAAGAGGTACCACTACCGATCTTGAAACAAATAATGGACCCGTAGGATATAAAGAGAACGGAGTTGGTAATGGCAATACCAGTCCTACCCAGGACCTGGTAAATGCTTTTACCATGCTGAATGGTAAAGCGATAACTGACCCTACATCGGGGTATAATCCGGCCAGTCCCTATACAAACCGTGACCCACGCCTGGCCAATACAGTGCTGGCGAACGGGGTATCCTGGCTTAATCGTCCATTGGAAACCTTTGAAGGTGGGTTAGACAAGCCGAACAGGAATGGTGTACAAACCAAGACCGGTTATTATCTCCGCAAGTTCCTGGGCAATTTCGCTACAGCTACAGCCTACACTGCACAGAATCACAATTTTGTTCTTTTCCGTAGCGGCGAGCTGATGCTGAATTATGCAGAAGCATTGAATGAATATTCAGGGAATGTAGCGGCGGTGTCAACCCAACTGATCAATATCCGTAAAAGAGCAGGCATAACCGCGGGTGCAGACACCCGTTATGGTATCCCGACAGGACTTACCAAAGAACAGATGCGTGAATTGATCCGTAACGAAAGAAGGGTAGAACTTGCATTTGAGGAACACCGCTACTGGGACCTGCGCAGATGGAAGATCGCTGAACAGGTATTGAATAAAGATCTTGCCGGTATAAAGATCACAAAGAATGCGAATAATACGCTCACGTATGAAAACATTGTTGCAGGGAAAATAAAATTCCTCGCTCCCAAGATGTATTACTATGCTATTCCTTACAGTGAAATAGCAAAGAATCAAAATCTCATTCAAAACTATGGCTGGTAATCATTCCTATAATAATTGTGATATGAAAAAAATAGTCTTAATAATTTTATTCAGTTTGTCTGTCCTGGTCAATTACGCGCAGCAGACAGTGAAGGGTACGGTAAGCTCGGGGAAA
Source organism: uncultured Terrimonas sp. (assembly GCA_964528095.1). Lineage (GTDB taxonomy): Bacteria > Bacteroidota > Bacteroidia > Chitinophagales > Chitinophagaceae > CAZGSG01. The sequence continues at coordinate 9,969 of CAZGSG010000139.1, read as the reverse complement.
GATCCTCTGCAGGGAGTATCGGTATACGAAAAAGATATAACGAGCAATGGTACTATCACAGATAGCAAAGGGCAGTTTCAACTAACGCTTCGTGGCAAGGGTACGCTTGTCTTCCAATCTGTAGGCTATCTCGCAAAAGAAGTAGATGCGACAACCAATACCCAGCTGAACATAACACTTGATGTAGATGCAAAGGGTATGGAAGACGTGGTAGTGGTAGCATACGGTCAGAAGAAAAAGATCGTACTGACCGCTGCGGTGAGCAGTATCTCCGGTGACGAGATCAGGCAGACACCTACAGCGAGTTTGCAAAACGCGTTGATAGGTCGTGTAACAGGTATCACTACACAGCAGCGTTCCGGTCGTCCGGGCGCAGATGGTGGTCGTGTATTGATCAGGGGACTTAGCTCCATGGGTGGTGGCGATAATGCCGGCGCACCAATGGTGCTGGTTGATGACCTGGAATACAAAGGATCACTCAGTGAAATAGATCCTGACCAGATAGAAAGCTTTACGATATTAAAAGACGCGGCTTCTACCGCAGTTTTCGGTATCAAAGGCGCGAACGGGGTAATTGTTATTACTACACGCCGTGGTAAAAATGGCAAACCCAGGATCACGCTTCGCTCGGAATCTGCCGGTCAGCGACCTACTTATTTACCAAAATACCTGGACTCATACGGTAGTGCCTTATTATATAATAAAGCACAGGCCAATGACAATGATGTAACTCCTGTTCCTAATTTTACACCCAGGTATTCAGCAACTGATCTTGAACTATTTCAGAATGGAAAAGACCCTTATGGTCACCCGAATGTAGACTGGGCTGATTTGCTGCTTCGCAAATTCTCTGTACAAACAAATACCAATCTTAATATTTCAGGTGGTACAGACAAGGTCAAATACTTTATATCCGCCGGTTATCTTTTCCAGGATGGAATGGTAAAAGATTTTAGCGATAATAAAGATCTCAAAAGCAACTATTACTACAAACGCTATAGTTTCCGTTCCAACCTCGATTTCATTGCTACAAAAAGCCTGACGCTGAATGTAGACCTGTCCGGGAACTTTGCAGAAAACAACGAGCCGAATATCATTGGCCGTAATAACCGGAACAATATCTTTTTCGAGATCAGCGATTACAACCAGTTGCCACCGTTTGCTTACAATCCTTATAACCCCGATGGGTCTTATGGATCGAATAATACAGTTGGTAACTATTCCAATAGCATCATCGGTCGTATAGCATTGGGCGGTTACAGACGGTTTTTTGATAATACAGCTACCGCTAATCTCCGGGCTACACAAAAACTTGATTTCATCACAAGAGGATTATCTCTCCGGGCTATTGTAGGATATAATGGGCAGTTCCGTTTCAGAAGAGACCTGACCAGGACCGAGTTCCCTTCTTTTATGTACAATGCCACTACCAATACGTACACGCCATTCAGCCCTACCGTGTACAGGATAGAAAAACTAAGCACCAACTATTCACCCGATGCGGCCAATGCCGTGAAACGATTGAATACACAGGCGTCACTTAACTATGACCGGACATTTAATGGCCACCATATCACAGCTCTTGCATTATTCAACCAGACGGGAGAAGAAACAGGGGCTAATATTCCTTATTACTTCCGCGGTTTTTCATTCAGGACAGGCTATGAGTTTCGTCAGAAATACCTGGTTGAATTACTTGCAGGATATAATGGTTCGAGCAAGTTCTCTTCGGCCAACCGGTATTCCTGGTTTCCCGCGGTATCTGCAGGATGGAATATATCAGAAGAAAAATTCTTTAAAAACGCTTTCCCATTTTTCGACCTGTTCAAACTGCGTGGATCAATCGGGTTGAATGGAACGGATGACCTGGCCACCGGTACAAGCTATACCTACCAGCAGATCTATTCACGTTCGGGTTCTTATTCAATCGGCGATGTGAGCAGCACGGTAAATGGTATAGTAGAAGGTACACTGGGAACAGATGTTACCTGGGAAAAAGAAAGACAGGTAGATGTGGGTGTTGATCTGAAAATGTTTAAAGGAAAATTAAGCATCACTGCTGACTATTTTGACAAATACCGGTATGATATCCTGATCGTACGGAATAGTGTATCGTCTATTTTAGGTGTGGGTCTTCCCCCGGTAAACCTGGGTGAGGTACAGAACCGTGGTTATGAAGTAGAGGTTGGTTATGCAGACAGGATCAGGAACTTTAATTATTCTGTAAGAGCAAATATTTCTGTTGCAAAAAATAAAGTGCTTTATATGGATGAGGCGCAGCCTGCATTCCCCTGGTTGAATAAAACAGGAAAGCCGCTGGGTACGATTGCCGGTTATCATTTCCTTGGATACTACCAGGATGCGGCGGATGTGGCCGCAAGTGCCAAGCCTGCCGGCCTGATCCCCAATCCTGGTGATCTTAAATATGAAGACCTGAATAAAGACGGCATCATTGATGCAAGCGATCTGCGCATACTGCCTTATCCAAACCTGCCAAGCACGATCCTGGGTTTTACAGGAACCGCTTCTTATAAAGGGTTTAGTATAGCATTCACCTTGCAGAGCGCGCTCAATTTCTCTAACCGGAAAATAGCCGAGTCGATCAATCCATTTGGTAATAATTTCCGCCAGATACATGCGAATTACTGGACTCCCGATAATCCCAATCCTGATTTTCCGCGGTTAAGTCTTGCATCCAATATCAACAATGCAGGTACTTATCCATCTGACTACTGGTTCAGACGTACAGATTACCTGCGCGTGAAATCATTCCAGTTTGGATATGATCTGCCGAAAAGGTTGATGGATAAGCTTTCTATACAGGGTTGCAGGATCTATACCAGTGGCTATAACCTGCTCACCTGGATGTTGAAGGAAAAAAATATTTATGAAGTGGATCCTGAAACACCATCCGGCACAGAAGGCGGTGACTACCCGGTTCAAAAAATCATTAACGTCGGTATACAGATCACATTCTGATCATTGGCAAAACATTAAATAATCTACTGATGAAAAAAATACTCATATTCATAATCGCAATAGCTATCACGGGATTATATTCCTGTGAGAAAAAAGATCTGCTGGATGCAAAACCCAATACAGATCTGAATGAGGCTACTACCTTTTCAGATAGCGCCCGCACAATGGATTTTCTTTTTGGAACCTATGCGGAAATAAGTTTCGCCTTTGGTTACAGAAGGTATACTTATGCAAGTAATATCAGTCATGGTACCGCGGAAGGATGCGATGAAGGCACATCGAGACTTGCCGGAGGCACCCAGCCTTTTGTTTATCTTTTTAATGGAACAATGAGCCCGGCATTTGGCGCGCCGTATGAATATATGTGGACCAAACCCTGGACAAATATCCGCAGGGCCAATGTTTTCATCGCCAATGTAGACAAATCGCCTTTGTCGGAATCCAATAAAAAAATGGCCAAAGCAGAAGCCCGGTTTTTAAGAGCCTGGTATTATTCGATCCTGTTAAGAAATTTTGCCGGTATTCCATTGATAGGTGATAAGGTGTTTGCAGCTGACGACAAGATCGATATGCCACGTAACAGTTATGAGGAGTGTGTGAATTATATCGTAAATGAAACGGATGCTGCCGCAGCGGCGCTTCCTACTGAACATACTTCACAAAACTATGGCCGTATAACAAAAGGCGCCTGCCTGGGATTGAAATCAAGAGTACTATTGTATGCCGCCAGCCCATTATTTAACGGTGGCAGTACTGCCACATCCGAAGAGGTTAAAAAACTGACCGCTTATCCGACTGCCGATCCGCAGCGCTGGGTAAAAGCGGCGGAAGCGGCAAAGGCGGTTATTGATATGAATCTTTATTCGTTGTATGAGGACAATACAACGGCTCCCGGTTATGGTTTCTCCAGAGTGTTCCTGATGCGTAAAAATCCGGAATATATTTTACCGGGGATGCAGGGTTCCAATAAGACCATGGAGCAATTTGCCCTGCCTCCGTCAAGAGGTACGGGTACTGTACAGGTAGCGCCTTCACATAACCTTGCAGAAGCATTTGGTATGAGAAATGGTAAAGCTATCACCGATCCGACATCGGGATATAATGCAAATGATCCTTTTGTGAACAGGGACCCAAGGTTTGGCTATACATTCATTTATAATAACAGTCTCTGGTTTTCAACTACCACCAATACCAAGATCGCGGTGAATATTACGTACACAAAAAACGCGAACGGTACCTATACAGGTCTTGGTGATGCTACCCTTGTATGGATAGCAGGTTATTTCTGGAGAAAGATGATGGATGAGAATACAGCCAGCAATGGTGGTCCGAATACTGAAAGATGTTTACCATTGATCAGGTACGCCGAGATACTACTCAATTACGCGGAAGCGATCAATGAAACAGGCAATATCGGCATTGCATACGACCAGTTGAAACTGATCAGGAAAAGAGCAGGCATTCTTCCCGGGGCTGATGGCCTTTATGGTTTGCAGGCAGGTATGAACAAAGACGAAATGAGAGCAGCTATTGTAAATGAACGAATGGTTGAACTCGCTTATGAAGACCACCGTTATTTTGATGTGCGTCGCTGGAAAACAGCGCCTGCCAATCAGAATTTTATAATGAAAGCGATACGTCCTGTTAAAACAGGTAATGTTATCACGTATGATATACAAAACGTTGCCAACAACCCGGTGCATGTGTTTAAGGACGCGTATTATCTTTTCCCGATCATGCAGTCGGAATTGGGTAAAAATGCCAACCTGGTGCAGAACCCTGGATATTAAGAATATTTTCCTGTGTTAACCAATGATAGAAGTTTGATAGATTGCAAAAGTTTTGATGAGGCCACGGAAACACATGCTTGTGTTTCCGTGGTATATTTTGGGATAGTAGTTTTTGAAACAGCCAGCTCTAAAAGAGAAGGAGTATCTTTAGGAGCAGCAGGCTTTAACAATGGAGCAACCCGGAAAAGAAATACGGTATTCTGTAAGCTCAGGTAAAAGAATAGCCGGGTAAGAGATCGCTTAAATTCCTTACACCTTTAAAATCTTAAAATCGCCATAATGAAAAGATGGATAGCAGTAGCCCTTGCAACAGTTACTTTTTGCCCTGTATACAGCCAGGAAAAAGCGGAAGCATGGCTTACTGATCCCACGGCGGGCATTCTTTTTCAGCAACAGGCAAACAAAAGCACATTTACAAAAGCAAAGAATATTGTTAACGTTATAACAATAGACGAGAAACAAGAGTTTCAGACAATTGATGGTTTTGGATTTGCATTAACAGGGGGCAGCGCCACACATATTAAAAACATGGACGCGACAAGTCGTAAAGCATTGCTGAACGAACTTTTTGCAACAGATGGTAATAATATTGGTACGAGTTATCTGCGCCTGAGCATCGGCGCTTCTGATCTGAACGAGCGGGTGTTTTCCTATAATGATCTGCCGGAGGGGCAAACGGATACGGCCATGCTGAAATTTGACCTGGGGCCTGACCGCCTGGATGTAATCCCGGTATTAAAAGAAATACTTGCTATCAATCCCGCGATAAAAATCATGGGTTCGCCCTGGTCTCCACCCACCTGGATGAAAACCAATAATGATGCAAGAGGCGGTAGTTTAAAGCCGGAATATTATGCGGCCTATGCAAAATACTTTGTGCGCTATATACAGGATATGCGGAAGGAAGGCATCCGCATAGATGCAATTACTGTACAAAATGAACCATTGCACCCTGGCAATAACCCGAGTTTGCTGATGCTGGCTCCTGATCAGGCTATTTTTATAAAAGATCACCTGGGGCCTGCTTTTCAAAAGGGGGATATCGATACAAAGATCATTATCTATGATCACAATGCCGATCGGCCTGATTACCCGATCTCCATCCTGGATGATCCCGCTGCGAAAAAATACATCGACGGATCTGCTTTTCATTTATATGGAGGAAAAATTGAAGCATTGACGGATGTACACAACGCGCATCCTGATAAAAATCTTTATTTCACGGAGCAATGGGTAGGAGCGCCTGGAAACATGAAACGGGATATCGCCAATCATATAAGAGATTTGATCATTGGTGCAACCCGCAACTGGTGCCGTACTGTCATTGAATGGAATCTTGCGGCAGACCCGGCAAACAAACCTCATACGGATAGGGGTGGCTGCGACAGGTGTCTCGGAGCTGTTACGATCGATAAGAATGAAGTGAAGAGAAATCCCGCATACTATATCATCGCACATGCGGCAAAATTCGTGCGGCCGGGCTCTGCGCGTATCGCGTCTGAAAGCAATAACGGGTTGCCTAATGTGGCTTTTAAAACAAAAGAAGGAAAGATCGTGGTGATCATCCTGAATAATAAAAAAGATCCCGAGACCTTTCAGGTAAGGTATAAAAAGAAACACATTGATGTGGTGTTAGCCCCGGGAGCTACTGTCACCTATGTCTGGTAAAAAATACGCATTCATTTTATTCATTAATAATAAACTCATGTTCTTACAGCTAGCAGCAAAATATTTTAATCGTCAGGCATACCGGCTATTGATACTGCTGGCTTTGTTTTTTGTAAACGATCTCAGCGCGCAGGGCTTTCTTAAAACAAAAGGTAAGACAATCATCAACGGAAAAGGAGAGACCGTTATACTGCGGGGAATGGGTCTTGGTGGATGGATGCTGCAGGAAGGATATATGTTTAAACTCAGCAATCTTGGCCAGCAATACCGGATCAAAGAAAAGATAATCGACGTAGTGGGTGAGGAGAAAGCGAATTTATTCTATGATCAGTGGCTTACACATCACACAACAAAAACAGATATAGACTCAATGGCAGCATGGGGATTTAACTCCATCCGTCTGCCGATGCACTATGGCTTATATACACTGCCTGTAGAAAAAGAACCGGTGGCTGGTCAGCAAACCTGGATTCAGAAAGGGTTTGATCTAACAGATAGTTTACTGGCCTGGTGTAAGGCCAATAAGATCTACCTGATCCTTGATATGCATGCGGCACCCGGCGGACAGGGTAATGATCTGGCTATCTCGGACAGGGATTCCTCAAAGCCTTCTTTATGGCAGAGCCAGGCGGCGCAGGACAAACTGATCGCCTTATGGAAAAAACTGGCTGACAGGTATAAGAACGAACAATGGATCGGCGCATACGATATTATCAATGAGCCCAACTGGGGTTTTGAAGATCCCAAAGATTTCAGAGGCACTGCAGAAAAAAAGAATGAACCGCTCAGGAAACTGCTGATGGATATGACCGCCGCTATCAGGTCGGTTGATAAAAATCATATCATCATCATAGAGGGAAATGGATTTGGTAATAATTATAATGGAATATTGCCAGGCTGGGATAAAAACCTCGTATTGAGTTTTCATAAATACGGCAACTTTAATACAACAGCGGCTATTAAGCATTTTTTGGACCTGCGTGATAAATATGATCTCCCCTTATGGCTGGGAGAGTCTGGTGAAAACTCCAATACCTGGTTTACTGAAGCGATCGGGCTGGTAGAAAAACATGGAATAGGATGGGCGTGGTGGCAGGAAAAAAAGATGAACATCAATAACCCGCTTGAAATAAAAATACCGGCTGGTTATGATAAGTTGCTTGCATACTGGGCATCAAAAGGAGAAAAACCGTCTGAAGCAGATGCATGGAAAACATTACAGGAGCTGATCACGAATCTTAAAATCAGTAATAATGTTTACCATAAAGATGTGGTTGATGCAATGTTCAGACAGGTAAACTCAAGAGAAACCATTCCTTTCAAAAAACACAGCATATCGGCCAATGCAATCATAGAAGCAGTTGATTTTGATATGGGCCGCCAGGGCATCGCTTATTTTGACAGGGATACGGCGAGCTATCATTATACACCCGGTGTAAATACAAGGGGAAACAGGGGATCAACTTATCGTAATGATGGTGTGGATATTGCCCGTGGCGAACAAGGCCCCTATATTTTTAATATCGAGGATGGAGAATGGCTACAGTATACTGTTACTGTACCAGTGGCCGGTAAGTACACGGTATCTTTTGCCACATCTTCTAAAACCAGCGCGGGCCAGGTTTCTTTATTGAGTAATGGTAAGACAGTGGTAAAGCCGGTGATATTGCCCGTTACAGGTGATGAAGAAAAATGGGAACTCAGCGCAGTGAAGAATATTTCGCTGGAAAAAGGAACAAATAAACTTCGTGTATATGCGGACAAGGGCGGATTTAATTTAAAACGTATGCAATTTGACAGGGAATAACAGTCTATTCATCTGTTTAGTTATAATTTTTAGCATGCTCCTGTTACGAATCACGGGCATTTATCAGGAAGATCTTTGGGTTGATCAATAACCAGCCGGAAAACAATTCATTCATAATCGTACACCGTTGAAACATATTTTTACCATCTTCTTTTTTCTGATTTTCATTGATATCGCAGCACAGGAAGGTCAACGATCTATCCTAAGCATCAACGAAGCATGGCAGTTCACCAAAGACAACTATGATCCTGCTGGTAAAAATGATCAACAGCCGGTGTGGCAACCTGTTTCTTTACCGCATAGCTGGAATATTGCCGACATGATGGATGATACACCGGGTTATTATCGTGGAACAGGTTGGTATAGAAAAACAATCCGGATCAACAATGCTTTTAAAAGTAAACAGGTCTATCTCTATTTTGAAGGGGCCAACCAGGAAACAACGGTGTATGTGAATGGTAAAAAAGCTGGCGGGCATATTGGCGGGTATACTTCATTTTATATACCGGTTAGTGGTTTTTTGCAGTTTGACGATAAAACAAATGAGAATGAAATTGTGGTTAAAGTAGACAATAGTTATAACCAGGATATTCCCCCGTTAACTGCTGACTTCAGTTTTTTCGGCGGTATCTATCGCGATGTTTTTCTGGTGGCGGCAGCACCGGTACATTTTTCAACAAGCGAATATGGAGCGAACGCGGTGTATGTTTCTACGCCTGCAGTAAGCAAAGAAAAAGCAACGGTACGGTTACAGGGATCTGTGAGCAATGATCTTGCAGTGAACAGGGAAGTAAAAATCACCACTACAATAGTAGATAAACAGGGCAGCCAGTTAGCAATACTCAGCACCCCCGTTTCCTTGAAAGCGGGTAAAACAACTTCATTCAACCAGGAAATAAAATCGATCAGTAATCCCCGGTTATGGTCGCCGGAGGACCCTCATCTCTATACGGTCATAACAAAAATAACTGATAAGACCAGTGGTAATGCACTCGATGAGACCAGGAACCCGCTTGGTTTCAGGTGGTACCGTTTCGATGCATCGCAAGGTTTTTTTCTAAATGGTAGCCCATACAAATTGATGGGGGCAAGCAGGCACCAGGATTATAAAGACAAAGGAAATGCCGTGCCCGATGAGCTGGCCAGGCAGGATATACAACTATTAAAAAAAATGGGCGGTAATTTTTTGCGGGTGGCGCATTACCCTCAAGACCCATCGATACTGGAAGCATGCGACCGCCTGGGCATCCTCGCGTCAGTAGAGATACCCGTGGTAAATGAGATCACCGAATCGGACGCATTTTATAAGAACTGCGAAAACATGCAGGTAGAAATGATCCGGCAGCATTTCAACCATCCCAGCGTGATCATCTGGTGTTATATGAATGAAGTATTGTTGCGACCACATTTTACTAACGATAAAGAACGCCAGAAAATTTATTATGCTTCTGTAGAGAGGCTGGCAAAACGACTGGATAGTATTACGAGAAAAGAAGACCCGTATCGCTATACCATGATCGCTAATCATGGGGATTTTGAACGATACAGGAGTACAGGCCTTACCGCTATCCCGATGATACTTGGCTGGAATTTATATTCCGGATGGTACGGAGGGGTATTAGCGGACTTTTCGAAGTTCCTCGATCGTCATCATACTGAATTGCCCAACACGCCTTTTATGGTGACGGAATATGGAGCGGATGCGGATCCCCGGATCCGCAGCTT
>CAZGSG010000138.1:0-14509 GCA_964528095.1 uncultured Terrimonas sp. | reverse complement strand
ATCTCGTCCGGTTTTCCACAGCCTGAAGTAAAACGGGTAACCCCCGACATACCAAAAGACGCATATCGCAATGCGATTATACTTGCGCCTCCAAGTGCTGATGGTACCCCCTGGATGAAACGTTTTGCCCCCTATAGTGTTGGCACCTGCAGCGGGTGGATGCAGGTACGGGGTAATGTAAGAAGAAGAAATACCGATGCCGGTTTTGCACTGAGTGATCATGCAGACTGGAATGGATTGATACAGGCAGTCAGGGCAACTGAAGCAACAAAAGTATATGTGACACATGGATTTCAATCTGCTTTCAGCAGGTATCTTACAGAAAATGGCATATCAGCGGCAGAAGTAAAAACAGAATATGGTGGTGAAGAGGAGGAGGAAGAAAAGCCTTCCACAACAACAGAACAGTTAAATGAAATAAATACTGCAGACGAACAACCATGAAAGCATTTGCTGACCTGATAACGAAACTGGGCACCAGCACCAAGACCAATGAAAAACTGGCAGCACTGGTCCATTATTTTGCTACAGCAAATGACGCGGATAAGGTATGGGTGATCGCTTTATTCAGTGGTCGTCGCCCCAAACGACTATTAAGTTCCGCTTTTCTAAAAACCTGGTGCATGGAGATAACAGCGATTCCCGAATGGCTGTTTGAAGAATGTTATCATACTGCAGGCGATCTTGCGGAAACAATTGCCTTATTATTACCACCCGCCACAAAGGAAAGACAAGAGAGCGGAACACTCTCCTATTTCATCAATAAACTGGTGGAGATCGAAAAACAGGGAGAAGAAATAAAAAAAATCTTTGTGGTTGAAAGCTGGATGCAGATGAACAAGGATGAACGTTTTGTTTTCAATAAGCTACTTACCGGTAATTTCAGGATCGGTGTATCTCAAAAAATGATCGTGAATGCGCTTGCCAAAACGGTAAAGGTCGCACCAAATATTATAGCACATCGTATAAGTGGTAATTGGGATCCCGCATCTACCAATTTTGATGAACTGTTAAGCGAAGGAAATACGACACTGGATTTTTCCAAACCCTATCCATTTTACCTTGCTTATGCAACCGATGATGTGAAAGCCCTTGGGCCGGAAAATGAATGGCAGGCAGAATGGAAATGGGATGGAATTCGCGGGCAGCTCATTAAACGGAATGGAGAAATTTTTGTATGGAGCCGCGGTGAAGAATTAATGACGGATAAATTTCCCGAGTATCATTCTTTCGCTGACATTTTACCGGATGGGATCGTTTTAGATGGTGAGATCATTCCCAGCATTGATCAAAAACCACTCCCCTTCGCTTTGCTGCAAACCCGTATCGGCAGGAAAAATATTACCAAAAAGAACTTGCAGGAAGCGCCAATCGCATTTTTCGCGTACGATATTCTTGAATACCAGGGAAAAGACATACGCGAAGAACCTTTGGCTACCAGGAGAAAACTGCTTGAAGAGATAATTATGAAGAGCGCACATCCTTCTATTCTATTATCACCCATCATTGAGTTTACAGATTGGGATCAGTTAGCGGAACTACGAAGTAATTCAAGAGAAATGGGTGCAGAAGGCATCATGCTAAAACGAAAATCATCTTCTTACCAGGTAGGGAGGAAAGTGGGCGACTGGTGGAAATGGAAAATCGATCCGTTGGTGATAGATGCGGTATTGGTGTATGCGCAGAAAGGACATGGAAGAAGAAGCAATCTATACACTGACTACACTTTCGCAGTTAAAGAAGGCGAAAAACTGGTCACTTTTACAAAAGCCTATTCAGGGTTGACCGACAAGGAGTTTGCACAGGTCGATGCGTTTGTAAAAAGAAATTCTATTGAAAAATTCGGACCGGTAAGAACGGTAAAACCCGAATTAGTATTTGAAATCGCTTTTGAAGGAATTGCGGCATCCAATCGTCACAAATCAGGCGTAGCTTTACGATTCCCCCGCATGAGCAGGTGGCGAAAGGATAAAAAAGCCGATGAGATCAATACGCTTGATGATCTGAAAAAAATGCTGGAGGTATATGGTAAATGAAGTTGCAGGAAACAACGGGCTATCAAATTATTACTGAATGGCTGGCAAGACAGGGACGTAAAGCATTTGTATTCCAGGAAGAAAGCTGGCAACAGATCATCCTCGGTGAAAGTGGTCTTGTGAATGCGCCCACCGGCTTTGGCAAAACATATTCTGTTTTCCTGGGAGCCATCATCCAGTTTATCAACCAGCATCCTGATAATTATCGTTCCATAAAAAATAGCGGTCTTCGGTTATTATGGATCACTCCGCTACGGGCACTGGCCAAAGATATCGGTCGTGCGATGGAGGAAGTGATCACAGAACTTGGAATGAACTGGAAGATCGGCACACGCAATGGAGATACAACCACTACGGAAAGAGCGCGGCAAAAAAGAAATATGCCGGAAGTGCTGATCACTACACCTGAAAGCCTTCACTTATTAATTGCACAAAAAGATTATCCTGAAACATTTCGTTCACTCCGCCTGATAGCAGTGGATGAATGGCATGAGCTACTGGGTAGTAAAAGAGGTGTGCAGGTGGAACTGGCTATTTCAAGAATTGTTGGACTGTCCAAAAAAAATGATGCTGAAATATTGAACCTTCAGGAGCACAATATAAATAAACCGGCACGACAAGTATCCTCCATCCCATCATTAGCCGTATGGGGAATATCCGCAACTATAGGCAATCTTGACGAGGCAAGAGATGTTTTGTTATCTCCCTTACAGAAACAGGGCAGTATTGTAAAAGCATTGTTATCGAAAAAGATAGAAATAGAATCCATCATCCCGGATGAAATAGAAAAATATCCCTGGGCCGGCCACCTGGGTATTAAACTGGCTGATAAGCTGATCCCGATCATTGAGCAAAGCAGGACCACATTGATCTTTATTAATACAAGAGGAATGAGTGAACGATGGTACCAGACCCTGCTAGATGTATCACCAGAACTCGCTGGTTCCATTGCCTTGCATCATGGCTCAATCGATATGGAGTTACGTACCTGGATCGAAGACAATCTTCATGCGGGTAATTTAAAAGCCGTAGTGTGTACAGCCAGCCTTGACCTTGGAGTTGATTTTCGTCCCGTAGAAACAGTCGTTCAGGTAGGATCCCCAAAGGGTGTGGCAAGATTTCTGCAAAGAGCAGGTAGAAGTGGTCACAGTCCGGATGCTGTCAGTAAGATCTATTTTTTACCAACCCACTCACTGGAACTGGCAGAAGCGGCTGCGCTGAAACAGGCAATCAAAGAAAATGTAATAGAAAGCAGAACGCCAATGCTGTTATGCTTTGATGTACTTATACAATACCTCAACACACTTGCGATCTCGGATGGGTTTAAACCGGAAGAAATTTATCCCGAGATCATTTCCACTTATTGTTACCGATATATGACTATTCAGGAATGGGAACATATCCTGTATTTTATTTCAGCTGGCGGTGCCGCACTACAACAATATGATGATTATAAAAAAGTAGTAATAGAAGATGGAATCTACAAAATAGTCAGTAAAAAAATAGCCATGCGTCACCGCATGCATATTGGCACTATCGTAAGTGAGTCGATGATGAAAGTGCAGTTTCTCTCAGGGGGATTTATCGGGATGATCGAAGAGTATTTTATTTCTCGGCTTGATCCCGGCGATGTTTTTACCCTTGCCGGCAGGAATCTTGAATTTGTAATGATCAAAGACATGACCGCAATCGTAAAAAAGAGCAATGCAAAAAAAGCGATCGTACCCAGCTGGAATGGAGGAAGAATGCCGCTCTCTGCTAATCTCGGGAAAAAGCTAAGAGAAGCATTTGACAGAAAATCTTTTTCAAGGAAACAAAAAGAAGGCAATACAGAGATCGAACTGGAAGTGCTGGAACCTTTATTCCAGTTGCAGGAAAAATTATCCCATGTGCCCGCCCGGAATGAATTGCTGATCGAACATATTGAAACCCGGGATGGCTTTCATCTATTTGTTTATCCGTTCGAAGGACGGTTAGTGCATGAAGCAATGGCGGCTATACTTGCTTACCGCATCAGTCGAATCACTCCTATTACTTTCTCACTGGCCATGAATGATTATGGGTTTGAATTACTAAGCGATCAGCCTATTCCTGTAGATGATAGTAATGTGTATGAATTATTTACTCCGGATAACCTGCTGAATGATATCCAAAGAAGTGTAAACAGTACGGAAATGGCCAGGAGAAAATTCCGGGATATTGCAGTGATAGGCGGGCTTATCTTCCAGGGACTGCCTGGCGACAAAAAAAAAGCCAGGCATTTACAGGCATCTGCATCACTTCTCTTCAATGTATTCAGCGAATACGATCAACAGAATGTTTTGTTGCGACAGGCTTACCAGGAAGTACTTGCGCAACAAATGGAAGAGCTGCGGCTACGGGATATGCTGGAGCGTATCCAGCAGTCAGCAATCATTATCACTTTCCCGGAAAGACTGACACCTTTCTGCTTCCCGATTAAAGTCGATAGCATGCGCGAAGACCTTTCTTCTGAAAAACTGGAGGACCGGGTGAGGCGAATGCAATTACAACTGGATAAATAAATTTTACGCTTAAATAGAATTTTTCTTGCCATAGATTTGCAAACCTATGGCGAGGCTTTTATCACATATTGTCAGAGACGAACATCTTATTCTCAGTTCCGAACGGACATTATTCTGGGAGGATCAACGAACATTGATCACCGCCGATCTCCATGTAGGTAAAACAGGACATTTTCGCAGCGAAGGCATTGGGGTACCGCAGGCGGTATATAGAGACGACCTGCATCGCCTGTTGTCGCAGATCCTTTTTTTCAAAGCAGAGCGCCTGATCATTGTGGGAGATCTTACACATAGTATTGCCAACAGGGAAATAGACCTGTTTCGCAAATGGCGCAAAGACTTTCCCCTACTCGAAGTGATCCTGGTAAAAGGAAATCATGATATACTGGATAATAAATGGTACGAGGAAGCTGATATCATCGTGAGCAATGACCCTTACCCGATGGGGCCTTTTTTATTCGTGCATGATATAATAAAGAATCGAAAGCCTATCGAATCTGATCTGTACATTTTTTCAGGACATGTACATCCGTCTGTGACCATAAGAGGCCGGGGTAAACAATCATTGAAATTTCCTTGTTTTTATTTTACTGAAAAACACTGCGTACTCCCTGCTTTCAGTCGTTTTACAGGCGGCTATAATGTGGACCCTGTTAACGCAACAAATATTTTTGCAGTAGCAGATAAAGAAATTATTTCTTTATAAAATTCATTACCCTCTTCTTACTGGAGTATGAATTTTTATCTCTTGAAGGTCAACCTGAACCTGATCGGTTATTATTTTTTAGTAAGCTGGCTGTAATCAAGAAAATAAATGAACCGCACAGTCAGTTCATTACCGTGTTTAAGATTAAATGTCTGACCAAGATTGGGTATATAACTTTTATATCGCATTCCATCTACATACTGGTCTTCTCCCAATGAGTTCTTATACCCCAGTATCAGGCGGCTCCCGTACCTGAAGTCCCAGGTAAAGAATGCGTCCACATTAAAATAGTTTACATTTTCGTCTGAGCCGGTTACAGGAGTTGGAGAAACAGGATAGCCCTTGTCATCTACGAGTGCAATTCTTTTCACGAGTACATTGCTCCAGTAATGTCGCACACGCATGGTCATATTTATACGCGGCGTAAAATTATAAATACCTGAGAAAATCGATTCTACCTCTTTAAAGTCCACAAAAGCGATCCGGGGACGATTCATACCATCTCTCCCCGCTGAGATAATATAATCTGTTTCTGTTTCGTAGCGATGTGAGAGGTCAAGTGAGAGTTTATTGCTGAACCTGTAACGGGCTCCGCCAGAAATGCGGTAATAATCCTTCTCGGGGTTTTTAAAAAAGTTTGCCCAGAGAAAATCATAGTTAATGAATAATTTTTTACGACTGTCCGAACTTCCTTTCAGTTCCAGGAATCCGTATTGCGGGCGACGTGCATATTTCTCAAAATCTCTTCCCAGTACAAAATAATCATGTTGATCAGGCAAATAGGCAGCGCTTAGTGTTGCATCCCAAAAATTGCGAAACACCCATGATCCCGCTGCCACCATGGTCAGATCATTGAACTTTCCGGGTTTATACAGTTGCCGCTGAGTTATATTAAAGGTATAATCATAACTAAGGAAATTCTTTGTTGGCTTAAAGACGTTATAACTTATTTCTCCAATATTTATGACCTGATTGGATGTTTGTAAATATCCAAGATCTGTAGGGTCATAGTCAACCGAACGTGTAATATTCTGCAGGCTGTACTGTATATTGCCACTGACCTTTCCTGCTTTCAGTGATGCATTGAACCCCTCGTACGAGTTAGTTGAAAACACTTTGCTGTAATCTCCGGAGCCTTTCAGATTATACGTATTGGTCCTATCATAAAAACTAAAATTCAGCCCCGTTACATTCGCATCACGGCTTTTGCCATTGCGCATCACGTTGGTATTGGTAAAAGTAATATAAGACCTTCCCTTGAGTGCCTGATCAAGCACCAGGATATTGTAGTTAGCAAGGGGTTCTGTTTGTATTCGTTGCCTGTCGCCTGTTGTTTTATCCCGGACTATAGCATACATAGGCGCGGTTACTGCATTCAAAAAACCTATTCCAAGTTTTTTGGTAGTACGCCCGGAAAATTTGATCGCATTGTATAACTGTGTTCGGCCGGGGTTTTTAATTACTTCGATATTGGGGTCCGTTAATTCCAGGTTATGAATAGCCTGGTAGCCTGTTGGTGCGGAGCCAATACGGCGCGAATAAAAAAGTCCTGCCTTATTAAATATCTCGGTTCCTTCTGTAAAGAAAGGACGGTAGTCATCAAACCGTACTTCATAAGGTGTGAGGTTATTCACCACATTATCCGAGATCACCTGACCAAAGTCTGGTATCAATGTGGCATCCAGTGTAAAACTTTCGTTGATACCATATTTCACATCCATGCCCCCGCTTTTTAGCCATTCATTCCGGTATCCATCCAGGGTTGGTGTTGATCTTACCCCTGTGGATACATAAGGAGAGAAACTCAAGCGCAGTGGTGGTGTTATATCGATAAGATTTTTTAATGCCCCAAACTGGTTCACAAATCCATCGATTTGTGGATCTACATTATTCCAGAAAGTAACTTCGTTATTGCGTCTTACGGAGCGTAAGAATTGTATGCCCCAGTCCTGGATATTTTTTTTTGCAAAACGAAGGGAGAAAAAAGGAATTTTCATTTCCACTACCCATCCATCTGGCTTCATACTCACCTTACTGTCCCATACCGCGTCCCATGTACGGTCTCCATATTCACCAAACCCTGTTTCGATAGAAGGACTTAACCGCGTATCTGTTTGTACGTTCGAGGAGGTAACAAGAAACTGGAAGCCGTTCTGGTGGTCATTATATGTATCAAAAAAAACGGAGAAGAAGTCCAGGTCCTTGAATTGTTCTTCATCTCTTGCTGTTATCTGCTTGCGGATAAGCGCAGGATCATCATAAAGATAAGCGCCGATATAAATCGCCGCATCATCATACACAACCTTTACTTCGGTACGTTGGGTAGCTGGTTTACCTACATTGGGAAAGTTTTGTATAAAATCGGTAGCAAAAGGAATGTCTTTCCATGCGATATCATCCAGATTTCCGTCAACCACAGGAACCTGAATAGCTTTAACAGCTTGTAATGTTTTTACCTGGGAGAATAAAGACACACAAAACAACAGCAAACATGCACAAAGTAAGCTCCTCAAAAGCATAAATAGTCAGTCTGCAAATATAATCGACAGTTCTGAAGGGTGCAAAAAGACGCAAAAAAAACTATAAATCGATGATAATAATCAATTTATGCGTTTTTTCAGCGACACTACCTGCTCCTGCAGGTCGCTCACAATATTGGCTATATGACCCATATCCCAGCGATTCTGCTGATTGGCCTTGGAAATGACCATCTGCGCCTGCCACATTTCCAGTACATCTTCCGCGTTTACCGTATAAGGATGATATACCTGGTTGTCACTGACAAGGGTAAGTTTGTTGCGGGTACGTCCGGTTTTTTGCACGCGTTTATAAACAATGCCTTCGTTACGTGATACAACGATGCAGGCCGTATTATTTTTAACTTCGTCCAGGTTGTCTACTTTTTCACCTACTATTACGGAGCCGCTCGGCGTAGGCAGCATAGAATCCCCGATGATTTCAAATGCCCGGTAGTTTCCTCCTGTAAGCATAGGTAATGTGAATGTGTTTAATTCATCCACAAAATCAGGATCACCATAACCAGCCAGGTAACCAGCTGCTGCTTTTACAGGCACAAAAGGAATATCAGGCCGGCCGGATGCCATCTTGATAGCCCTTCTTTTTGCCAGGTAATTACTTTTATTATCACTTAGATCTTTTCGCAAGATCTCATCAAGGGTCAACTTGAAGATATCACACACTACTTCCAGTACGTCTATCCTTGGGTCTGCCCTTTCCTCTTCATATGCACCAAGCAGGGATCGCTTGATACGGAGTTTATTTGCAAACTCTTCCTGTGTCCAGCCACGGAGCTTGCGAAGGTATTTCAGGTTTTTATTTGCCTGTGCCATATAAACTAATTAATTTAGTATGCAAAATACTAATTAATTTATCAAATTAAAAATTTTTTATTCCAATCCGTTCTTACACAATAAAATTCTCATTTGATACCTCAGAAAATATCACCAATTTTGTACCTGCATTATGGCTACACGTAAAAAAACCACTCCGAAGAAAATTGCTAAAAAAGCTGCTGTTGTAAAAGGTGAAAAACCTGTCATTCTTATTACAAATGATGATGGTGTAACAGCGCCGGGTATTCTCAACCTGGTTGAAGCAGTAAAAGACCTTGGTAAGATCGTTGTCGTTGCCCCTGACAAACCACAATCGGGAATGGGCCACGCCATTACCATAGGACAGCCCCTGCGCCTCCATAAAGTAAGTATGATGGAAGGTGTCGAATCATGGGCCTGCACCGGCACTCCTGTAGACTGTGTTAAGCTTGCGGTAGATAAAATATTACATCGCAAACCGGATTTCTGCCTGAGCGGTATTAACCACGGAGCCAATCATAGTATCAATGTGATTTATTCCGGTACAATGTCCGCGGCGGTGGAAGCAGCCATCGAGAGTATCCCTTCTGCTGGTTTTTCATTACTGGATTATAGTATTGATGCCGATTTTGCCGGGGCCCGGAAATATGCCAGAATGGTGGTGGAAAAAATGATGCGCACCAAACTGGATAAACATACCGTACTCAATGTGAATATTCCCGCATTGCCACCCGATGATATCCAGGGATTGAAGATCTGCAGACAGGCTTATGCAAAATATGAAGAGGATTTTATGGAACGGAAGGACCCCAATGGCAGAAAATATTACTGGCTTACAGGTGAATTCGTCAATTTCGATAAAGGAACAGATACAGATGTATGGGCGCTGGCCAATAATTATGTAAGTGTAGTTCCGGTGCAGTTTGATCTCACGCATTATGCACAAAAAACCAAACTAGAAAAACTCTGGAAAAAATGATATTCAAAAAAGACAACCTGAAACTGGGATTGATCCTGGGTTTGCTGGGACCGTTTCTTGGACTAGTTGTTATTTATTTTGTGAGAGATGATTTTAGCTCCCTTTCATTCCGGGAATACCTCGACTTTGTTTTTACCAATAATAAGCTCATTACCTCCATTGGCTCTCTTTCCTTATTGGCCAATGTTATTCTTTTTACCATCTATGTAAATACCCGCCGCGATAAAACAGCCAAGGGCATTTTTTTGATCACACTGATCTACGGTATTGGCATTCTTGTCTTGAAGGTTATCAATAAATAATCAGGATTGAATGCGAAATTCAAAACCAAAGTTCACCCGGTAATACGGAGACTGTTTTTTAATTTTGAATTTTTAATTTTGAATTCAGTATTGAACTTATCTGCTGAGTTCCTGAAACCTAAAACAGTTCCCTCTTCATGAAGTACTACGTAATTGCAGGTGAAGCATCCGGAGATCTGCATGGCAGCAACCTGATCAGGGAATTAAAGAAACTGGATACCGGTGCAGATTTTCGTTGCTGGGGTGGTGATAAAATGCAGGAAGCTGGCGGCCATTTGGTCAAACACTACAGAGAGTTGGCTTTTATGGGGTTTGTAGAAGTATTGATGAACATCCGCACCATCTTTCGCAACCTGCGTTTCTGTAAAGAAGATATCCAGCAATATAAACCTGATGTATTGATACTGATCGATTACCCGGGTTTTAATCTCCGCATTGCTAAATGGGCCAGGCTACAGGGATTGAAAGTGATCTATTATATCTCACCACAAGTATGGGCCTGGAAAGAAAACAGGGTGCCTTCCATGAAACAGTGCATCGATAAAATGCTGGTCATCCTGCCTTTTGAAAAAGATTATTATAAAAATAAATGGAACTGGGAAGTAGAATATGTCGGGCACCCGCTGGTTGAAGTAGTAGAAAAACAACAACCGGCACCTATTGTCGCGGGAAAGCCACTTATCCCGGGTAAGGAGATCATTGCGTTATTACCAGGAAGCAGGAAACAGGAAATACTGAAGAAATTACCAGTGATGCTGGAAGTAAGTGCTTCTTTTCCCGACTATCAGTTCATTGTAGCAAAAGCCCCCGGCGTTGAAGAAGCCTTCTATGATGAATTACTAAAGCCATATGTCAACGTCAGCTATGTATCTAACCAGACTTATAATTTATTAGCCCAGTCCAGGGCGGCATTGGTGACTTCAGGAACTGCTACACTTGAAACCGCTTTGTTTGGGGTACCTGAAGTAGTTTGTTATAAAGGCTCGGCCATCTCTTACCAGATCGCAAAGCGTATCGTCAGCGTAAAATATATTTCACTGGTCAATCTCATTATGGACAAGCTGGTAGTAAAAGAACTGATCCAAAATGAAATGAATGCAGTCAATGTCAGAAATGAACTGCAATTACTACTTACCGACCAGGAAAAAATAAAACAGCTGAAAGAAGATTATCGCCAGTTAAAGGATTTACTTTCCAAAGGTGGTAATGCGTCTGCAAAAGCAGCACAATCGATCTTCTCGTTCCTGACTACTTCCGCAGCAGTTTAACGGCCAGTATAATCAGGCAAATGATAAATACGATCAGGCTGACACGATTGATCCCATGCATATAACCGATCCATTTATCTTTTGGACGATCGGGATCAGGCTTTTTAAGAAAGAGGTATTCCGCTATTTGTCTCCAGACTCCCATGTTATTTCATTTTCTCCATGCAAATTTAACGACTTTCAGCAGAGGGTTTTGAATTTTGAATTAACCCTCCGGGTTATTTAATAAAAAGATCCAACAACAACACCCCTGCCAATCCCAGTAGGGAAATGATCGTTTCCATTAATGTCCATGAAAGGAATGTTTGCTTCAGTGATAATTTAAAAAACTCTTTAAACATCCAAAAACCTGTATCGTTGATATGTGAACCAAAGACGCTGCCCGCACCTACAGCTAATACCATCAGTTCTGCAGACACTGCTCCACTGGCTACCAGTGGAGATACGATCCCCGCGGCAGTGATGCCGGAGACTGTAGCGGAACCGATCATTACGCGTAATAATGCAGTCACGATCCAGCCAAACAACAGCGGTGGCATCTGCCACTGACTACTGAATGATGCGATATACGCACCGGTACCGCTATCGATAAGTACTTGTTTGAGTACGCCACCGGCAGTAATGATCAGCAGTATCATTGCAATACCGGCCACGGCATCGTTTAGCCATTGCATAACTTCCTGCATCTTCTTGCCCGTGCGCAAACCAAAATAATAGATCGCGAAAAGAACGGCCAGTAATAATGCAATGGTCGAATCGCCCAGGAATAAAAGGATTTTCCTGGCAATATTACCTGCAGGCAAAAAATTATCTGCTACCACTGCAGCAGTGATGAGCAACACGGGCAATAAGGCAATAAAAAAACTGGTAAATACCGCAGGCAGTTTCTTTTGTATTACCGGCTCATTACTTTGTTTACTGTCGTTTATTTCTGTTGATATCCTTTGTAAAAATTTACCTAATAATGGTCCCGCAATAATGGCAATAGGGATAATGATAATAAGCCCATATAATAATGTTTCACCCGTATTGGCACTAAATGCGTTGATAAGAACCACGGGACCCGGATGAGGTGGTAAAAAACAATGCGTAACAGAAAGGGATGCCGCCATTGGGATGGCGATATACAATAAGGGTAACCCTGTTTTTCTTGCGATAGAGAAGACCAACGGCACAAGTATAATAAACCCCGCATTATAATAAAGTGGAATGCCTACCAGGAAGCCGGTCAGCAAAACGGCCCATTGAATATATTTCTCGCCAAAACTCCTGATGAGCGTGGTAGTGATCTGTTCCGCAGCGCCACTTGTTTCCAGCATTTTACCAAGTATCGCGCCAAGACACAGGATCAATACCAACCCGGCCAATGTACTACCCACCCCCTTCTCGATAGAACTTAACAAAGCGGCAGGCTCCATGCCCAGCAACAACCCGATAAAAACGGCTACCAGTAATAGTGATAAAAAAGGGCTGACCTTTTTATAGGTCAAAAAGATCTGCAGTACAATGCCGGTTAGGATAATGAGTATGATCATTCGGTTGACAATAGACCTGGCCTGGACACAGCATTTTTAAACAATACCGTTTTTAAAAACCGCCGAACCGCAAACCCTGAACTTTATATGTACCTGTTAATAATGTTCTCAAGATACTCTTGTTTTCCGCTGATCGTAGCAGGTTCTCCATTTTCTACTGCAAAATTCCGCAAATCTTCCAGTGATAATTTTCCTTCTTCAAATGCTTTTCCTTTGCCACTGTCAAAAGATGCATACCGCTCTGTTCTTATTTTTCGATATTCAGATTTCTGTAGAACTGTATCGGCTACGATCAATGCCCTCGCAAACGTGTCGATCCCCCCGATGTGGGCATGAAAAAGATCGGCAGCGTCTGTTGAATTACGACGGATTTTTGCATCGAAATTAATGCCTCCGCCTTTAAAACCACCGGCTTCGATAAGTACCAGCATTGCTTCTGCAAGCTCATTTATATTATTGGGAAACTGGTCCGTATCCCAACCATTCTGGTAATCCCCCCTGTTGGCATCCATGCTTCCCAGCAGGCCCGCATCAGCCGCTACCTGTAGCTCATGCTGGAAAGTATGCCCCGCAAGTGTTGCATGATTGACTTCGATGTTCAGGCTAAAATCATTTAAAAGGTCATATTGCCGCAGGAAACCGATCACCGTTTCGCTGTCATAGTCGTATTGATGTTTGGAAGGTTCACAGGGTTTGGGCTCAATAAAAAACTGTCCTTTAAAACCATTCTTACGCGCATAGTCTTTTGCGGTATGTAGAAAACGGGCCAGGTGCTCTTTTTCTCTTTTCATATTGGTGTTCAGCAAAGTCATGTATCCTTCCCGGCCTCCCCAGAATACATAGTTTTCTCCACCCAATGCTATTGTTGCGTCCAATGCCGCTTTTACCTGCGCGCCGCCGTGTGCCAATACATGAAAATCAGGATTGGTAGATGCGCCGTTCATATAACGCCTGTTTGAAAACAGGTTGGCCGTACCCCATAATAATTTTACGCCACTGGCTTTTTGTTTATCCTGCAGGTAAATTGTCAATGCCTGTAGTCTTTTTTCATTATCGGCCACATCATTGGTATAATCCACTACATCCACATCATGAAAACAATAATACGGTAACCCCAGTTTGGTGATGAATTCGAACGCCGCATCGGCCTTGTCTTTTGCTCTTTCCACGGCATCCTTTTTTTCATCCCAGGGAAACAGGTGAGTTGGTTCCCCAAAAGGATCGGCACCATTTCCGTTGAAGCTGTGCCAGTATGCACATGCAAACCGCAACCATTCTTTCATTGATTTTCCTGCTACCACTTTATTTTCTTCATACCATCGGAATGCCAGTGGATTATCACTGGCAAAACCTTCAAATTTTATTTGTTGAATTCCTTTAAAAAATTCCTTTTGTCCTGCTACCACTTTCATGCTTGTGTTTTTAGGTATCGTTTCTAAACTAATAATTATAAACTGATCATCTTTTCAGCTGCCTTGTTTGCCAGCGCCGCCACCAGGTGTTCTTTCCATTCCTGGTACAATTCAGTATATAGTGCGGATTGGTCCGGTTCTACATTTTCAATCATCTTAAAATGCGCAAAAGCCTCCTCTTCCAAGACAGCTTTAAGGCAGGCTTGTTTGATGGCTGTCTGATCGTAAACAGCGCACGCCTTTCGCTTTTTACAGCAGGAGGGCTGACAGCCGACGAGCAGCAGAGAGATGAGAGATACCAATAGAGTCTTCATGAGAGACATTATGGGAAGCTCTGGTTTTCTTAACAATTGATTTTTGGCTCTGCTTTTCGCTATGTTTGGGGTAAGGGGATAT
>CAZGSG010000137.1:0-14578 GCA_964528095.1 uncultured Terrimonas sp. | reverse complement strand
TTAGCTCTGTGTGAAAGCTATTGCTGAGTTAGTGATGCAGGAACAAGAAGAACATTCTTCAATCTCTATTATAGAACTTAAGTTGTATTAATGGAAACAAAATGGCTATTCTAAAATACTCTGTGTGAAATCCCTATCTCCACCCATGAACTTCAAAGTAGGAAAGTAAAAAGGTCTCCACGCAAAAAAGAGGGTTGAAAGATCAACCCTCTCACGCCATATAAAACCGTCCTAATTCTTACCTATAACCACTTTTACCGTACCTGCCTGGCTACCTGTGCGATCAAAAAGGCTTAGCCAGTACACCCCGTTTTTAATAGATGCCGCAGATCCGATATTTATTGTTTGTAGCTCCTGTGTAACTGCTGCCGGCATAGTATATACAACCTGCCCGGCTACATTGTAGAGCTTAAGTGTGTACATACCCTGTTGCATTCCCTTTAATTGTACCCTGAACTCATTCCTGACCGGGTTAGGAGATACAACTATGCTGGTCATGTTTCTTGTATCAAAACGAATACTGATAACCTGGGAGTAACTGAATTTTGCATCATCGTCCGTCATGCGCAGGCGGTAAAGATTTATGCCTTGCGAAGGATTTTTATCTATGAAACTATACTCATTTTTATCTTCATCTTTAGCAAAGACCATAGCGATACTTTCAAAAGCACCCCCATTGTTACTCCGCTGTACCTCATAGTAGTTGAGATCTCTCTCATATACCGATTTCCAGTCGAGCTTTACATTCTGCTCAATGCCATATCCGGAGAACTGCGTAAGCGTTGTTGGTAAAGTTGTCAGGTTGCAGAGATCACCATTGAAGGTATAGGTTTTACCAAGCCCGTTATTATCAAAGACAAAACTGGTAAGTGTATTGAGTGTACTGCTCAGGTTTAAAAGACCTGATCCGAAATCAAGTGTATTGGAAGGACCGCCTACCAGCACTCTTATTTTATCGGAAGTGCCTTTTGTATAACCCGCTCCTGCAACACTGTAACCTACCAACGCCGTAGTATTTACTCCCAGCAAAGCAGACACCTGTGTTGAAAGCGTCCAGGAAGGAGTAGCCACATACGTGCCATCAGCCTTACCTGTATAGATATAGGCAGCGCCACCTACTACGTCGGTACCCACTACAGAGATCGAGGTAGATAAAGGTTCACCCACAATGATGTCTCCATACGTATCGCAATTCACATCGCGGATATTATCAAGACCGGCTCCGAATAATAAGGAAGCGGTAATTGTTCTTCCGGCAAGAACAGATAAAATGGAGGTAGATCTTGGTGAAGCAATCACCTGGGTAGAACTGACAGGACTGGTGAAAGCGCCCGTTTGTTTGGTAAATACATGCAACTGCCCTGCTTTGATCTGCAACGCATCACCGAGGTTGCCCAATAGGTTACCGGCAGGGGCACTTACAAGTATATTGCCATTTCTCGCGCCGGCTGCATTACGTACGCCTTTCACTTTATAACCAAAGAGATTAGCCACGTTTGCCAGCAGTGTTGATGAAGACGCACGGAGACTCGCACCGATTGCCGGATTGATACCAGATCCTGTACCATAATATACATAAGCACTGCCTCCCAATACCTGACCGCTGAAGATGCCGCCCAGGGAAGAAACATCAATGCCAGCAGGAGCGCCTACGATCACATCTTTTCTGCCATCATTATTATAATCACCTATGCCATCTACACTGAAACCAAACAACAGGCCGTTCAGGTTAGCAAGCGGCAAACTGATAAGTCCAAGTATGGAGGGGGTTGGCACGGCCAGCTGTACCGGCGCTGTAGTAGAAAGGTCGTTGGAATAATATACAAAGGCTGCGCCATTTTGCACGGAAAGTAAAGCTGTTCCTACATATGCAGGGCATCCAATGATGATATCTTTTTTACCATCTCCATTCAGATCGTCTGTAACGGCAACTGAATAACCGAATAGCGCTTTTACAGCTGTATTGTCCAGCAGACCAAGAACACCTGAATTGAAAAAGCCGGTTCCCTGTAAACGAAGCTGGAGAAAGGCGGAAGGATTAGGAGCCGTAAAAAGATCTTCACTCCTGTATAAATAGACTTTTCCAGCAGTCACGGTTACGCTTACCGGGCCCAGTAGACCGGAGGCCTGGGTTTGATAACTATCTCCTGGCGCGCTGATAATAATATCAGGGATATTATCGCCTGTTACATCACCCGCATCTACGCTAAAACCAAACAATGCTCCTGCTACCGGAGTGGTTGGTTGCAATACTTTGGCCGCTGTATTAGATAAACCAGAGGCTGATCCAAGATAAATATACACGGCACCAACGCCAGCGAGAGTGCCTGTGCCTGTAATAACATCTGCCATAGCCGGTGCACTTACTGCTACATCATCGTATCCGTCATTATTGATATCGCCCAGGCCGGCAACAGTATATCCGTATAAAGCCTGTACCTGCAGATTGGTGAGTAAACCTGGCAAAACACCCACCGCATCACTGGTCCATTCAGGTGTTTTATTTAAAGGGTCAATGGTGACCGGGTAAGTTGCATTCCTGTCATCTACCTCGATCGAAAGCTCTTTTGAATTTTTATCCAGCTTCATTCTTGCAGGCAATACCTGCCTGTTAGCATCCCATACCTGCAGGTCTTCATATGTCAATGCCACTTTAGTGAGATCTTTCGCTGTATAAAAGGCCAGCTTATTGCCATTGATAACAGCAGTATTGAGGTCGGTAGTCACCTGCATTCTGACAGTCAATCGCGTACTGTTAAGGTCTTTTTCTTTAATAATAAAATTCTGACGTAAGCCCTTTTCGGTATGTACATATTGTATATCCATGTTGGGGGTATGCCAGGTCAGGTCTCCGTTATCTCCTTTGGTGACACCCGAGGCTTTTACACTGATACCAAAATGTACCTGCCAGTTTTTGTTATTATCACCGGTCTGCAGGGGTTCGGCTGTATAACCAGTTTCATCAATAACGAAGGAAAGCCGGTTCGCATTATTAATAGCGCTGAAAGCGTTCTTATTTTGAATATAGTGAAAATCGTATGCTGACTGGTTAATAGATGCTGCTACATTATTGAACCATTCGTTTGAAACATTGGGAGGCAGTTTCTTTTCCTGGGCAAAACTCATCGATCCGGTCAGCAATAGCAAGGTCACAACGTATAAAGTTTTCATACTGTTAGGTTTAAGAAATGATATAAAGGGAATCCTCAACTTACATGCAAAACAAAACGGGAGAGCAAAGGCAATATGGCTTGGGTCCCGGATAGTCTGCAGGGCTCATGGAACTGGATACGTTTTTTAATGGATAGATGGATGGTTATTCTCGGGTATTGAACATGTGCAGTACTGTCATTAAGTGAGGTATAAATAGTTGGTGAGTCAAAAGTATACGTATGATTTCTGGAATAATTCCTGTATCGGGTCAATGAATAACGCAAAACGACCAAAATGTTTTCGTGGTATTGCTAAGGTGTTATACACGTACTAAGACATTACCCTTATTGTATTCGCTCCAGGCTTAACTTACATTTGAATAACCTTTATCCCATGATGAAAATCGAAATCAATCTCACCCGATTGAAGCAGTGTGATGCGTTGCAGAATATTGCTGATGCTTTAATGACTAGTGTTGATAATGAAACCATAGTCATTCCTCCTCAATATGGAGAGGGAACTATTCAAAAAAAGGACCTTGCAGAAGGCTTCTCCGTTTTTTACTGGGATATCCGGTTGCATCAATCAGCCGAACTGAAAAAACTGGCTGGTATAAACGGAAGTAAAATATTCAGCCTCATCTATATATTCACTCCCGATTTTTTTTTACTGAACGATGTGCGTAACAGCGAGGAATTTAAGAAAGACGCGCATATGCATATCCTGATGGATGCGGTGGACCGCGATCTTAATTTCACCTTATCACGCGGCCAGCAGATCAAAGTAATGGCTATAAGCATGGATGCAACCTGGCTCACCCGGGAATTTGAAAATACAGGTATCGCTTTTCAATGTCTTCTTCATGATCTTATTCACAATGTACAGCCGGCGGTTATTTATGGAGTTGCCGACCAGCAAGAATATAAAACGGTGACGGAACTACACGAGCATTTCAAAGAAGGGTCAAAAGAACCTTTTTATATTAAAGCCAAAGCAATGCTGTTGATGTCAGGATTTTTCCATAACCTGTTTCTTCACCGTGATCAGCATGTCAATAATAGCATGCCTCTTTACCAGGAAAAGATGAGTAAGGTGGAAGAAATTCTTCAGGCACATATCAATGATCAACTACCCAGTATTAAAGAGATAGCCCGGGTGGTCGCGCTCAGTGAGTCATCACTGAAACGATATTTCAGGATAGTATATGGTACAAGTATCTATGACTATTACCTGCATAAGAAAATGGAGAAAGCCAAACAGTTATTGGGCGAATCCAAACTGCCTGTAAAAGAAGTAGCCTACAGTCTCGGCTATGAACGGACAAGTAGCTTTATCCGTATCTTTAAAAAGTTCTATAATTTTTCTCCAAGTCTCCTTCATAAAATGCGGATCAGCTAGCCGGATTTTATTTTCCCGATTTTCCCGTGTTATTTCAGTGCAAAGAAACCCGGCCGGTGGTTAATGTTATATTAACCAGCACCCATGGTTTTTTTAAAAAGATTCCCTGTCTTTTAATACCCCTCCTATAGATTTCATTTAAAAATAGTAGATTGAATTTTTCCCGGGCAATCTTTATAATTACACATCTTATTATCATGGAAATCTTTATTGTGGCTGCCGTTTGTTTGGTGATTGGGATACTGCTGGGTATTTTCCTCCGGAAAATGCAGTCCGCAGCTATTCAATCCACTATTGTTGAAAAATTGAGAGCGGCCGAATCTGAAAAAGCCGGCTGGCAGCAAAGCGTACAGCAGGCTGTAAAAGAAAAGCAGGAACTGCTGGGTGAGCTTGGGCAGTTGACCGGAAGACTGCAGGTGACTCAGCAGGAATCGCAAAAACTCGCAGAAGCGCTACAGGTTCAAACCAATATTGCGGCAGCTGCCAAAGAATCCCATGCTACCATGAAAGCGCGGTTGGAAGCCGGTGAAGAGAAATTGATCGTACAGAAAAAAGAGCTGGAAGAATTTACCGGTGTGTTTCGCAATGAATTTCATTTACTGGCCAATGGTATCCTGGATGAGAAGACCCGGAAATTCACACAGGTAAATGAGGAGAATATGAAAGGGCTGCTTGATCCATTGAAAGTGCATTTAAAAGAATTCAAACAAAAAGTAGAGGAAACCTACGATAAGGAAAGCAAAGAGCGGTTTTCTCTCGAGAAAGAGTTAAAGGTATTGGTTGAGCTCAATAAACAATTGGGTGAAGAAGCCAATAACCTGACACATGCATTAAAATACAATAATAAAGTACAGGGTAACTGGGGAGAAATGATATTGGAAAGTTTGCTGGAGCATAGCGGTCTTACAAAGGGACGGGAATACTACGTGCAGGAGTTTCTCCGCGACCAGGCAGGTAATATTATCAGGGACGAAGAGGGTAAAGGAATGCAGCCCGATATAACGATCGTATATCCTGATCAGCGAAAAGTGATCGTTGATTCTAAAATGTCGCTGGTGGCATATGAGCAGTATACGTCTGCCAATGGACCGGCAGAGGAGGAGGTGGCATTGAAGGAACACCTGCGTTCTGTACGGTTGCATATAGATGGATTGAGCAGAAAGAATTACCCCCGGTATGCCGGTACCGCATTAGACTATGTTGTTCTTTTTGTGCCCGTGGAGCCGGCGTTTCTACTGGCGGTTCGGGAAGACCACCTGTTATGGAAATACGCTTATGATAAAAGGATCCTGCTGGTAAGCCCCACTAATTTATTAGCGGTACTGAAGATCATTGCTGACCTTTGGAAAGTGGAAAAGCAAAGCCAGCACGCAATCGAGATCGCGGAAAAGGCCGGAGCGCTGTATGATAAGTTTGTATTGTTTACTGAAAGTATGGATCTGGTAGGTACACATCTGCAAAAAGCCGCTGATGCACATGGCAGTGCTATGAAAAGGCTTTCGGGAGGTAATGGCAACCTGGTAAAACAGGCTGAGCAGTTAAAGAAAATGGGCGCGAAAGCAAACAAGCAATTGCCAGACAACCTGCTAAAGGATGCCGGGGAGGAATAGAACACGTTATCCGCTGATCATTCTTTTTTAAACGAACTAACCATGTCAGAGACATTTATATTACCCGTATTGTACAAAAATAAAGAAATACAGTTCAACGCTGAATTGCGCACCGCCGGGTATATCCATAAGATCGCTATCGAGATTGATGGTACAGAGGTCTTATTTGAACCGGATGAAGAGCGCAACTACCGCGCTATTATTCATCACGAGCATGTCCGTTCCATGGAAAAGAACAGGGAGCTGATCAAAGTGATCGTGGAGACCCTGGAGGAAACGTTTAAGTAGGATAGCGTTTAATACGTCCGGATGAACATGCTTCCCGTCGGAGAATCTCTTTAAAGGTTGGGAGTTAAAAATACCGGCAAGAGATTTCACACAGAGCTAAGGAGTAAATGAGCTGAGGAACAGCCAGGCTATTTTATACATTTATTATCAATCGAAATAAAGAGTTAACAGAGCGTTTTCACTGACGTGAAAACAGCACCCTGTTCAACGACTTCTTTTTCACGCAGTGAAAACCCTCCTTAGCTCATCCGTTCATACAAATAAGAATAAACAAATAGCTCAGCTCTCCCTTAGCTCATTTACTCCTTAGCTCTGTGTGAAATCTCTTGCTGTGTTAGTGATGCAGGAACAAGAAGAATAATTCTTCAATCTCTACTGCTATAGAACTTAAGTTATATTAATCGAAACAGAAAGGTCATTCTAAAATATTCTGGTGAAATCGCTAGCCATATTCATGAGCTTACAGAAATAAAAACCTGGACACTATGCTGGGAAAGGCACCTGCTGCGGCTATTAAAAATGCAATACGAGGATCATTCTGGGTGACAAAATCGCTAAGAAGTTTGCGATAAAAGTAAGTATAACGAGAGGTAGGAGTATAACGGATAATCTGGGTACAGATCAGCGACGCGCATTTGCCAGCTGAGCCGAAGGATCTGGGTTGATCACCAGGAATTCAGGTGGGTCGGGGAATTGCTGGATCAACTCGCTATACTTCATTTTCAGGCTTCTTTTGAAGCTGCCCACATAGCCGGGTTTAGCAATATTCTCCAGGTTCAGCGGAATCGCTTCGATCAGGTCATTGCCGATGTACATCATTAGTTTCATAGACATTGAATAATAGGATACAAAGCAACTAATTCTTCTCATCAATATCAATATCACAAGTACGCTTTCTGGACAGTAAGTTTACGGAGCGGTTTATGGGAATAAGTGCATTGTTTTGAATAAGAACTTGTACGATTTCAAAACAAACCTGGCCGTCATTAACGACAGCAGGACTACCACTTTAGAACCTGTAAAAGGATCTTCCAGCCTTCTTTGCCATGTATCCATACACGGAGATAATTCTCTTTTTTGCTGTCATGGGTGGCGATACCATATATATAAGCAAAATCCCTGGAGTAAGAGATCCCTCCGCTTAACGGCTCAAAGCTGACGGGAGCCGGGATTTTGCTTAGTTTATCCTGGATACCCGCCTGGTCCGTGGCCGGTAACATTCCATCAAAGTTGAACCAGGAATTGGGTAAAAGGAAAGATGGATAGGCCGCAGATCCTATAGTCGTATATTCTTTAAGAAAATCCATTTCGATGGACAGGGCGGTAACAGTCGCATGATTGTCCGGCATAAGGACCGGGAGGTTGATCGTCGGCCACTGGCCTGTAAAAGCATTTTTATAACTAACGCCCAGGTCTACCAGGAATCTCCATTCTCCCCTGCCATTCTTTCTCCAGATAGTTGTGTACTGGCCAAAAGCGGTAGCGCTGTCCTGCAACGAAACACGATATTCAAAAGGGCCCGTGGTAAACCCCAGTTCACCCGAGGCGGCGGTACCGGAGAAGACCGGGTGCCATAACAACTTGCCACCTGATTCCGGCACAGCGTTCCAGTATTGCGGGCCATTGCTGACCCTTCCATTATTGAATACGACGGCACTGCTATCCATATATTGAAGAAAAGCGGCTTTGATAGAATTGTTCCGGGCATAGGCAGCGAATGCCTGTTCCGCCTCTATGACCTCCTGGGTAAATGCGATGGCACACCCTAAGGTTGTATAAATGGTCAGTAGTATCCTTTTCAAAAGATAGCGTTTATAAAGTACAAAATGGTGGTATTAGTTAATACAAGGTCATGTAAAAAGAATGATTATTTATACTTGTTTTTCCGGACTGACTTTTTGCTTAGCTGAATTGCCGGAAAGCATGTTCGAGATTTTTTACCCAAAACAGTTGGTGTGTGTATATTAAAATAGTCGTAAGTCCAGGCAGGCAATTTCGTCATTACAGCCCTTCTAATCGTCATTTTGGCTACCGGAAAAAGAAGCGCTTATGTGCCCAGTCTACATTTGAGATCAATATTTTAATAAAACGAATATGGAACGTAAAGGGATATTGTTGGTATTTACTATTGTGCTGTGTGTTGCTGCTCAGGGGCAGGGTTTGTTAAAAAGAGTAAAGGCACAGGCAGAGAATATCGTGGTTAATAAAGCGAGACAGGTAGTAGAGAAAAAGATCGATGATGCCAGTACGAAAAAGAATAGCAAGAAAAACCCTTCTGATAAAAGTGTAATCACAAGTGAAAAAGTTGCTGCCGGCTCCCCGACGGATACAATCCCGTCAGGCGGCCAGGACGATACACGCATCCAGGCTTATTCAAAATTTGACTTTGTTGCCGGGGACGAGCTGTTGATCGCCGATGATTTTTCACAGGATGTGATAGGCGAGTTTCCTAAATTATGGAACACCAATAATAAAGGAGAAGTAGTAGAAATAGCCGGTAAAAAATGGTTGAAATTATACCAGCAAAGTATTTATCTCACTCCTAATAAAAAAGTATGGCCGGAGAATTATACTATTGAGTTTGACCTGATCCTGGACATGCATAAAACCGGGTACCTTTTCCCTGAAGTCAATTTCAACCTGCTAAATACTGGTAAGTTATCGCCAAGTGATAATGCTGTATTTAAAAGTATCAAGGCCAAGGCGGTTATTATAAATATTATACCGGCAGCAGGTAATACTACAAAGTCGTTGATACGTGTGTATGAAAAAGAGTCGGAAAGTTATAAGACCAGTTACAAAAATCTTGAGCTGTTGGAAAAACTATATGGAAAATCGATGCATGTCGCTATCAGTGTACAAAAGGAAAGACTACGCATGTGGATCAATGAAGAGAGAGTATATGACCTTCCCAAGATCATTAATGGGAGTTTTAACCAGTTTGCGCTCTCTTTAAGTGAGTCAAACTATACGGAAGACCAGTTAGCTTTTTATCTGTCCGATCTGCGGATCGCGACGGGAAAACCTGACACACGTAATAAGCTACTTACCGAAGGAAAGTTCACTACTACTGGCATTACATTTCCTGTCAATTCGGATATTATACAACCTGTATCTTTTGGTATCATCAAGGAAATCGCCGATGCGCTGACCAGTGATGAGAATGTAAAGATCCGGATCATTGGACACACCGATAGCGATGGCAGTAAAAAAACGAACGAGACCTTATCGGCCAAAAGGGCTGCCGCGGTAAAAAATATGTTAGTGAGCGTACATAATATTGCTGCAGACCGGATACTGACAGAAGGAAAAGGAGCGGCAGAACCTGTAGCTCCTAATACTACAACGGAAGGAAAAGCCAGGAATCGCAGGGTAGAATTCGTAAAAATAAAATAAACAGGCAGTGGCTGCTAAAATAACCCTGTTTGTCTTGTAACGGACCTGTGATGAAACGGTATATGGAACTATGATGAATAAATGCCCGGACTGGTCTGAAGATATTTTTTCGTTGTGCGCTAATATGCATTGATCACTACGGCTGATTGAACGAAAGCCTTAAACTTTAAAACCGTTCATTTCACGATATTATGAAAATACTGATCATTGAAGATGAGCCGCTGTCTGTTTTACGCCTGACAGAATTGATAAAAGAGATCGAGCCCAATGTTCAGATAGTATTTACGATAGACAGTGTGGAAGCCGGGGTGGCTTATTTCAATAATCCTCCGGCGGTTTGGCCGGAGCTTATTTTTATGGATATTGAATTAGGCGATGGGCTGAGCTTCGATATTTTCAGGGAAATTCATATCGGAATACCTGTTGTATTTATTACGGCTTACAGGGATCATGCACTGAGTTCATTCAAAATGAACTCAGTGGATTATTTACTAAAACCCCTGCGTAAGGAAGAGTTGGAAAGAGCAGTGCAAAAATATAAACGGTATTATGTGCAGGAAAAAGTCAATACCGAACCGGATATCCCTTCTTTATTAAAAAACATTAAAGGCCCTGGTTTTAGAGAGAATAAACAACGATTTCTCGCGAAAACCGGCACACGTCTTATATCGGTTCCCGCCGATCAGATCGCTTATTTTTATACAAGAGATAAATCTCAATACCTTAAAACGAATAAGGCGCAGGACTTTATCATCGACAAGAGTATGGATGAGATCGAAGAGTCTGTGGACACCAGGATATTTTTCAGGGCCAACAGGCAATTTATTATCAACTACAGGAACATTGAAAAAGTACACAGTTGGTTCAGTGGTAAATTAAAGCTGCAAATGGACCCTGAGTCTTATGAAGAGATCATTGTCAGCAGGCTGCGCGCCGGGGAGTTTAAGAGATGGTTGGGGGAGTAGGAAGATAGTGGTGTTTTTCAACGATCCTCGCTTAGGGTTTATGGTTCAATGTTCGTAGTTCCTCAATCTCTTCTTCTTTTACTTTAATAACCGGGCATTCTGCCTGCAGCACTTAAAAGAAGGCAATAATAATTGCTTTTGATATCGACCATCTACACAAACTATCACATATCTACGATCTAATGCCTGGTATTCGTCAGATAGTATCAATAGTCACCTCGTTAAAAAAAAGAGCAGGGAGTAGAAACCCCCCGCGTCATACACATGAGAAAACCGTCCGACTATAATTTTACTCTTGAAAAGAGACGAATTATTGTTGAGCGAATATTTTTATGATACAAATTTAACGCCTGCGATTACTGGCCTCTCTTCCTTATGTCCGGGATGTCGGGAATAATAGCTGTAGCCTATTTTTTTTATATTGAACTGTTTGTTTAGTTCTTTGGCGGACGTCTCGACTGCTTTACTCTTGCTGTCTATTAAATAAAAAGAGCCATTTGCCTTATACAAATGGCTCCAGGTGAGCAGTTAGTTGTATTCCTGACTTGTAATTGAGAATAGTTTATTCTTTAATGACCTTAAATGTTTTTCTTGTATCGGGATATGCAATATGCAATACGTAAGCTCCTGCAGGCAGCTTGCTTACATCTAATTTGAACAGGTTGCTGTTTTGTCCTTTGAAGCTTTTTTGTAACACCGTTCTTCCATTTATATCCAGCATGTCTACTTTGTCGATGTGCACCAGTGCAGGCTCTACAATATACAACTGGTCTTTTACGGGATTGGGCCCCACGAATGTTTCTTTTTGCTGATCAGTATTCAACAGGCTTACTATCCTGGAATAGGTGAATTCATTATCCATGTCAGTTTGTTTTATACGGTAATAATTTATGCCTCTTACCGGTCTTGTATGATCGTAGCGGTACGTAGTCGTACCAGTACCGTTGCCTGCGGCTTGTAAAGTGCCAACTGCATAAAAGTCACGGCCGTTGCTGCTGTATTCTATCACAAAATCTTTGGTATTGGATTCGGTTGCTACTGCCCAGGACAATAACGCATGCTGGTTTTTTAATTCGCCACTGAAGTATAACCATGTTACAGGCAGAATCACTCCTCCTATTGTTAACTCAGCGTATGCTGTGAAGCTCCAGGGATTCTGACGACTGCGAAAATAAATGGTGTGCGGCCCCTGCGCCAGCCCGGTAGTGGGGATAGTGAAATTGAAATCAGAAAGATCGCCTGTTGGAGTTAAGCTTACTGCAGTTCCGTTTCCTATACCCGGATCTGTATCAACAAAATATTCCAATTGCCCGATAGGTGGGGCAGGTGTTGGCGCCGTTGGATAGGGAGGCCCCCCATTGTTGTCAAAAATGCTATAGTTAATAAGGCTCCATTTTCCCTCTACATTTTTGCTGCGAACATACAGCCGGTGTACCTGCGCTGCCAGGCCGGAAATATTGATAACAAAATCCAAGGGCCCTGTATCAAGCGTTGAAGCAACTGGTAGTTTATGTCCATTGCCCGGTCCCGGGTCTGTATCTATAAAGTATTCGATCTCGGAAATGTTGACGGCCGTGGGTGGAGCAACAGGATAGGGGATGGTAATGAAATTATCAAATGCCCCGTTTGCGATATGAGCCCATCTTCCATTTTCATCCATTGTACGGATATATAGTTTGTGACCGCCATTCCTTAGCCCATTTAATGGTAGTGTAAAGTTTAGGTTACTGGCATTGAATACGGGGGCTAGCGGGATAGCTGTCCCATTACCCATTCCCGGATCAGCATCAAAGAAATATTCTGCTTTAATGATCTTACCCGGGGGTTGGGGAGCTGTTGGGTAATCTGGTTGTGCCGTTGCATAGAAGCCCAGCAAGGAACTCATGATCACCGGTGCGATTTTTCTCATAATCATATTATTTAATAATACTTCGGTGTAATCAGTTGTTGGACCTTGTGCTAATGGTGATAGGAATAGTAGTTGCAGATGCTGGAATAGTGACAGGTACTGTCAATGTGTAGATAGTTGGAATGGGGGGAATACCACTTAATATGTAAGGATCAGCCGTACCAAAGACCCCGCAATCAGGAGTGATACCGTTTACGGGTTCACCCGCGGCAATAGCAGTAGACCCGGATTTTAGCTGGTAATAACCATCGGTTGAACCAGCACCAACAAAAATATTTGTCGCGAGAATACTGTTCTTATTTCCATTTGATGCAGGCAGAACGTTCCCGGTAGCAATATTATATCGAAAGCTGGTGTTAAGTGAATTCAAACCGCCCATGAATATATTGTTAGCTACATACGAATTTTCGAAGTAAGCTGTGGTTGTTAGCACATTATTCCGGATAAGGGAATTGATGCTGTTTTCTGTTGAGAAATAGAAATAAATAATACAATTAATTACCTGTAAGTTTTCTTTGGGTGTTGTCAGATTAAAGTTGAAATAAGATTTAGAAATAATCAGGTTGGATATAAGGGAATTGGCGACAGTCAGACCTGCGCCTATCCTACCAGAAAAACGGGTGATGGTGATATTGTCCGTATTAGAAGAGATGGTAATAGCTCCGGACAGACCGAGGAATTGGCTGCCTGAAGCCAATGAATCGACGCGGATGGTCACATCTGCCACATATGGGTTAAACTGCAAACCTGCATTAGCACCGGTTCCTGCAAGAAGATAACCAGGACCAATTAGCACCAGCTTTTTTGTAAGTGTACTTCCATTGTAATTAGCAGAAGCGCCTTCAATATATAAAGTGTCACCATCGACCACACTTGTGCTTGCAAACGCGGTAGTGCATTGAGTGAAATCGGCGGCAACGCCCGCAGTATTATTCACCCTCCAAACTTTAGCCATGACAGTTTGGGAAATAAGAAGTGAAATGATCATTCCGATTGGTAAGGATAAACGCTTAGCACTCATAACCAGTTGTTTTTAAAAAGTAGTATAAATAAAGTAATAACAAACTTAGTTAGAGGAAAACGCCACTTGCTTTGGG
Source organism: uncultured Terrimonas sp. (assembly GCA_964528095.1). GTDB lineage: Bacteria > Bacteroidota > Bacteroidia > Chitinophagales > Chitinophagaceae > CAZGSG01. The sequence goes on along the minus strand of CAZGSG010000137.1, from coordinate 762 downwards.
AGACTATAGAATGATTTAAAACGATACTGGAATGTTGAATAGCGAGTTTGTAAAAAAACAACTATTTCTTCTTTCAGGAAAACCGTTTGATGATTATACATACCAAAGAATAGGTCCATTATTTAGTTTATCATTTTGTATGTGATGCAAGTATGATAATTCATGCCTGAGTAGAATTTAAAAAAATGATAACAATTGCCTGAAATGATAAACAGTTTGAAGGCACCTACAACCACTACAGCGATATAATCAGGCATTTTAAAAAAATACGATATAAATGAAGCTAAATATTTTGTCTTTTGTGTCTCCAATAATTTTTTTAATAAACATTCACGCTTATGAAGGTATTTGTATGTTTTATGATCTCGATGTTTGCCCTGTTCTCATTGCAGGCGCAACAGCGAACTGTATCGGGTACTGTAAAAGATGATAAAGGGAACCCGGTGCCATTCGCCAGCATCACCGAGGTAGCAACCAAAAAAACCACCGCTGCTGATGCAAGCGGTAATTTTACAATTTCTGTTGGGCCTAATGCAAAATTGCAGGTGTCGGCTACCGGGCTTACGGCTCAAACGATTGATGCCGGTTCCGACCTGTCGGCAATTGTATTAAAAAGTGCAGGCGACCTGCAGGAAGTTGTAGTAACGGCATTGGGCCAGCAACGGCAGGCTAAAGAGCTAGGTTATTCAACAGCCAAAGTAAAAGCTGCTGAACTCACACAGGCAAGTCCTGTAAACCTGCAGAACGGTTTGACAGGTAAAG